>JAGPUU010000372.1 GCA_018067325.1 Amphritea sp. | reverse complement strand
AGCCAAAAACAGTGAATGCATGAGGTGCCCCGCTATAGGTGATCATTTCGTGGGACACCTGACTGCTTTCAAGTTCGCTGGTCAGTGCTGCAAATTGATCCATGGTGATAGCGGTATCGGCGCTACCATGCATAATAAGCATTGATCCCTGGGTTTTTGAATAGTCCTGCCCTTCAGGGGTATTCAGACCGCCGTGAAAAGTTACAAAGCCTTTAAGTGCAGCGCCAGAACGAGCCATCTCTAAAACAGCTGCGCCGCCAAAACAGTAGCCCATCGCGACACTATTATCTGTATTACCGCCCAGCTCTTTGGCTTTGCTCATCGCCCCTTCAAGCAGACTTCTCATTTTCTCTCGGTCTTTGTAAAGCTCACCGGTGTGCTGCTTCTTATCGATGACCTCGGTGGGTCTGATACCTGCGCCAAAAAGATCTGCTGCAAAGACTGAATATCCCATATCTGCCAGCATCTCGGCACGTTTTATTTCGTAGTCGGTTAAGCCATCCCAATCGTGTACCAAAAGCACCATAGGCGTGCCTTGGGTTGGACTGGTGTAGTAACCTTCATAATCAAGACCATTGACCTGATATTTAACGATGATTCCGGCTTGACCGGCCGTTGAAAGAAAAAGGGAAAGTCCCAGCATAGAAAGGTATTTCATATCGTTCACCCGTCATTATTGTATTGAATTGTCATTAAGTGTGGAAAAACATCGAGGTTTGTCCAGCTCATTGAGGAGTGTTACGGCACAACTGACCAATGAGATCCGAAAATCGGACTGAATAGATAATTGAGTATAGAGCAACGAACAGTTTTCGATTTTATCTCTGTCGGTGATAACATACAGACCATAAATGAGAACGTACTAAGGACTGGCAGTGTCCCATATAGACAGATCAACTTCAGCATCCCGAAACTTCCTTTGGTTACTGACGGGCTATATAGTGCTGCACCTGTTTATCCGTCTGGGGATGGGGGGGACTCTGGAATTGGATGAGGCAGAACAGATCATTCTGGGTCAGCAACTCGAGCTGGGCTATAACACTCAGCCGCCTCTGTATACATGGATTCAATGGCTGTTTTTTCAGCTGCTAGGTACCGGTATTTTTGCGCTGGCACTATTAAAGTCACTTCTGCTCTTCTCAATCTATCTGTTTACCTGGCTGATCGCCCGGCAGGTTATTCCCAATCAGCGGATGGCTCTGTTGGCTAGCTTTTCTTTATGTCTGATACCCAGTGTCGCCTGGGAGTCGGTCCGTGATCTGACCCATACGGTACTAGTTACAGCGATCGCTTCTGCCACCTTTTACACGGTATTCCGGATCTATCAGAAACGCTCCCTTAGCGGGTATATCGCTCTGGGAATTCTGTTGGCGTGTGGCATGCTGGCGAAATACAGTTTCGGTCTGTTTGCTGCTAGCCTGCTGCTGTCTGCTCTGTCTGTCAGAGAATACCGTAGCCTGATTCTTAACCGACGTATGCTGCTTTCCATCAGTATCGCAACACTGCTTTTTCTACCGCATCTGCTCTGGGCAGTAGGGCATCTCGAAGAGATTAAAGCCTTTATTGGCGGGCAGGTAGGTGAGGGCAGTGAGGCCAGTTACTTAAGTGGCGTGCTAATGGGCTTTTCCAGTCTGGCAAAGAATGCCGCTGAATTTCTGATCCTGGTCTGGCTGGTACTGACACTTATTTTTCCATCAGCTTATAAGCCGCTATCTGCTGATAATGAATGCATACACAGAGCGCTGCTGGCCCGCTTTTTAATCGCTGGGGGGCTGGTCTGTGTTGTCCTGATTTTACTGTTTGGTACGACTCAGTTTCAGAGTCGCTGGTTTCAGCCGCTGCTGATTTTCTTTCCTCTCTATATGCTCAGCCGAGTAGAAACTGTCGGATGTTCGGTACGGCGAGAGACCATACTGCGCTCCGTGATTGTCTTTTTTATAGTGATAGTGGTTGTCCTGCGTTTTGCTCAGTTCTGGCTGGCACCCTATATCAAGCGCAACGCTAACCGCATGCAATATCCCTCGGCGGAGCTTGCTGAACAGCTGAAGCAGGAAGGTTTTACAAGCGGTACGATTATTGGCGATAGTAATCTGACCGCCGCCAATATCGGACTCTATTTTGAAAATTCCAGAACCCTGAGCCCGAAGACTGAATTCTTTCTAGCCGATCCCAGCGAGGGCAGTGGGCAGTGTTTGGTGGTGTGGAAAGCGACCCGGCATGACAATATGCCACCTGCGCAGGCTAACTATCTTAAGAAGTTGGGTATTGATGCCCAGAGTAAGCCTTATCGATACATGACTGCGCCCTATCGTTATTCTGATAGTGGAGAGCATCGCATAGGCTATGTCCTGCTGGCATCTGAAAGCCTGTGCAATAAGCCTTTGTAAGTCATTTCCCCCTAGTCTGTGTCTGCGGCTTCAGCCTTAGCTATTCGCTATGCTTCCTCTTAAATAGAGCATAACGGTTACATAGCCTATTGTTAAAGAAGCAGTTCTTTGTATTAAGTCGGTAGCCTGTTGCAGATCGCTGCATTTTTCTTGAAAGAAAGAGGCGGGGTTATGGTTACAAAGAAGCAACAAAATAGTCGTGAATCTAATCAAACGACAGCAAAGCACTTTGCACCGATTATCGTTGATAAAGGCGCCCTCTGGGGTGAGCAGACGCAGCGTTCGCTGAAGAATTTCAATATTGGTCAGCAGTGTTTTGACGTGGGATTTATTGACGCCCTGGTGAGTATCAAACGAGCGAGTGCCGAGGTAAATCATGAAGCGGGGTTGTTAACTTCAGACTGCTGCCGCGCTATTGTCACTGCCTGTGATGAGATTTTGAGTGGCCGCCACCGCGATCAGTTTCCGTTGAGGGTGTGGCAAACCGGCTCCGGTACTCAGACGAATATGAATGTTAATGAAGTGATCTGTACCCTGGCGAATGCTTTGCTGGATGCTGACGTTCAAAAGCAGAACAAAGACAACACTGCTATCCATCCCAATGATCATGTCAATATGTCGCAGTCATCCAACGATGTGTTTCCCTCAGCAATGCATCTGGTGGTGGCACAGCAAAGCCATGAAACACTGCTCCCCGCTCTCGATCATCTGAACAGAACATTGAGTGACAAACAAACGGAGTTTGACGATATCTACACCGTGGGTCGAACTCATCTGATGGATGCACTGCCGTTACGGACCGGTGCTGCGATATCCGCGCATATAACCCAATTGAAAGAGGTCAAAGAGTCGATAAACCAGAGCCTGAACGGTATTTATAAACTAGCAATGGGTGGAACGGCGGTCGGCTCCGGCAGTAATACCCCGCAAGGTTTTGGCGCGCAGGTTGCGGCAGGTCTCGCACAGCAGTATGGATTGCCGTTTACGTCCCATGAAAATCTCTATGCGGCGGTGTCCGGAGAGAATGATTCTCTGCGTTACAGTGCTGCCCTTAAGCAGTTAGCCGCGGTACTGCTGAAACTGGCCAATGATTTCCGGCTGTTGGGAAGTGGCCCTCGCAGTGGTCTGAATGAGTGGCAACTGCCAGCCAATGAGCCGGGTAGTTCGATTATGCCGGGTAAAGTTAATCCCACGCAATGTGAGGTGCTAAGCATGGTCTGCTTGCAAGCGTTCGGCAATGACCTGACCGTATCGCTGGCCGCCTCACAAGGGCAACTGCAACTCAATACCTATCGTCCGGTTATTATCCATAACCTGATGGAAAGCATCGACCTGTTGACGGATGCGATGAACTCGTTTGCTAATAACTGTGTGGCTGGCCTGACGCTAAATGTCAGACAGATTGAATCCAATATGGCGCATAACCTCTCTACTATCACCCTGCTGATGCCGCAGTTGGGTTACGATATAGCCACAGGGATTGTTCATCATGCCCATCTGAATCACTGTTCTCTGGCTGTTGCCGCCGAGGCGCTGGGTTATTTCAGTGAGTCAGAATTTGAAACCTTGATGCGCGATGTACTGGATAAGCAGTTACAAGAAGGCACCGGCAGCGAATAGAGTGAACATATCGATGTTCCAGCCATTTTCGTATCCAGAAAATTGAAATTACAGTATTGACGCTGGTTCAAATTAGCCCGATACTCAGCTCATTATGAAATCACTTAACAACACTCCGCTTTCAGCGACAGATCTGCTCAATACATTGCGACGCCGTGTATCAAATACCTGTGCCTGTTTGGGTGTTGTATCTCGACGACGATGACTGTCTAAGCGAATCAAATACTCAGAAAGCCGCAGGTAACCCCTGCGGCTTTTTTTATGCCTGAAATAAATTACCTTTAAAGGAATGCCCGGATGAAACCTCTGTCTCAGAACAGCGTTTTAGCGAAGCAAAACTATCTTATCCCCATCACCAAACGGCCTGAAATCTGCTTTGTGCGGGGGAAAGGGCACTATCTATATGATCAGAACGACAAAGGTTATCTCGATTGGGTACAGGGGTGGGCGGTGAATACCCTGGGTCATAGCCCGCAGGTAATGCAGCAAGCGCTGATTAAGCAGTCCGCGCAACTGATTAACCCTGGCCCAGCCTTCTATAACCAGCCGATGCTGGAGCTGGCAGAGCTGCTGTGTGAAAACTCAAAATTTGATGAGGTTTTCTTTACCAACAGCGGTGCTGAAGCCAATGAAGGCGCTATTAAACTTGCCCGGAAGTGGGGCCAAAAGAACAAGCAGGGGGCTTTTAAGGTGATTACCTTCGATCACAGCTTTCATGGCAGAACCCTGGCCACGATGTCAGCCACAGGTAAAGAGGCGTTTGCGCCGCTGTTTGAGCCCAAGGTGAGTGGCTTTACTAAGGTGCCTTATAATAATTTAGCGGCGACTGAAGCGGCGATTGATGATCAGACAGTGGCTATTATGCTGGAGCTGATTCAGGGCGAAGCCGGGGTTATTCCGGCTGATCCGGCATTTGTTGCGGGGCTGAATGTGTTATGTAAGCAGCATAATATTCTGCTGATTGTGGATGAGGTGCAAACGGGTATTGGCCGGACCGGGAGTCTTTTTGCCTATCAGTATTTTCAGGCTGAACCGCACATTATGACCCTGGGTAAAGGGTTAGGCGGTGGCGTACCGATTGCGGCGATGGTGGTCGATAAGGCGATTAGCTGCTTTGATTACGGTGATCAGGGCGGCACTTATAACGGTAACCCACTGATGTGTGCGGTATCTACGGCGGTGGTTCAGGAAGTTTTGGCTGAAGGCTTTTTGGAACAGGTTAATCAGGTTAGCGACTATTTCTGTCAGCAGCTATCTGTTCTGGCGGAGGAATTTGGTTTAGGGGCGACCAGAGGCAGCGGGCTGTTGCTAGCTATGAATACCGGACAGTTGTCTGCCCCCGGTATTGTAGAACTGGCAAGAGAGGCGGGTTTGTTGCTGAATGCGCCCCGGGAAGATTCTTTGAGGTTTATGCCCGCCCTGACGCTGACAGAAAAAGAGGTCGATGAGGGGATAGCACTGCTGGCAGATCTGTTGAGTGAGCTAATAAAACCGGAACATGAGCAAGAGACAGGGTTGCTGGCGGGTGACATGGTGAGTGAAAACCGTTGTGATGATTGAAATGCGTCATGAATAAAGTGGAAGCAGAGGGCCTCCTCTCTGGTTGGCATTCCACCAACAGGAACCTTTATACTGGTTTTAGTTCTGTAAGATGACGCGAGCTGTGCCAGAATAAGGCAAAAGAGGAGACTGTATTGCATGTGGATAAAGCTTAAACAGCTGATCATACTATTACTGGTGCTGAGTGTTCAGATGCAGCCAGTACATGTGCATGCTGTTGAGCTGCAAACGGTACAGTCCGGTCACCTTGTGGGAACGCTTCAGCATAGTCATACGGTTGATGCTGCGCACCTCACAGAAGCCGATAGCCTCCAAAATGATGCAGGACATTCTGTAGATTCGGGTCACTGTCATCC
>JAGPUU010000371.1 GCA_018067325.1 Amphritea sp. | reverse complement strand
AAGTTAAACACGCACTAGCAAGTTCGTAAGTGTATTTTTAATTAATAATCGTTAATTAATAAGAGACAAAACAATTAAATAATTGTACTTTTCGAATATAGCTACTCTAGTACAGGATTTAACATGACGCATGAGCACCCCATTCCTACCGTCCACATTTACGGTCAGAAAGAGCTGGCGGTAACTCCCGACCTGCTACATTGCGAGCCGCTCATCATCCGTAGTCGAGAGCATAAATTTGAGATCAAACCCCATCGACATCATGGCCTTAGCCAAATTTTTTATCTGAAGCGAGGCCATGGAGAGGCCAATATTGATGGTGACCCGACCACCGTGAAAGCCCCCTGCCTGATTGTCATCAGCGAGATGTCTATTCATGATTTTATCTGGTCAGATGATGTTGAAGGCAGTGTGCTATCTATTGCTAACCCGCTGCTAGAATCAATTGAAAAATCTCTCAATCAGGAGCAACCCGTCATTAAAGCAACATTGATAATGACGGTTCGCAGAGAACAACATCAGCTAGAGTCGATACTCGATCTGTTACATTTTGAGTATAGCCATGCCCCAGCTGATTCGCGCGCTCTGGTATTAAGCTCTTTGATGCAGCTGCTGGCTATTTGGCTCGAAAGAAACGCGCCGGACAAAATTAACACTGCCAGCCAGCAAAACCGAACTGCTGAATACTTTAACCAGTTCATGGCCCTGATAAACCGGGATTTTATTGAACATCGTAAGATAGAAAGCTATGCCTCAGAACTCGGTATAACGGCTCCATATCTCAACCTTCTGTGCCAGCAGTTAGTTGAAAAAAGTGCCCTACAGCTAGTCCATGAAAGAGTCATTTTAGAAGCAAAAAGGAATCTCATATATACCGTACAGAATATTAGTGAGATTGCTTACGGTCTTGGCTTTACTGACCCGGCATATTTCACCCGTTTTTTCCGGCGTCTGACTGAGCAGTCCCCGAAACAATTCAGGGTAAAGCAGAATACTCAAACCGATTAAGTAAACGAGTGAATACAAAGGACTCATTGAGATAGAGAGCGGCGAATACCTATACCGTTTGTATTACTGCAGGCATAAAAAAACCCAGTCCCCTAGGGCTGGGTCTTAGCTAACAACGACTAATTAATCAGTCGCTCTGGCTGCATGGATTTTTTTATAACTCTCTATCAGCCTCAGGTGTTTATCCAAGCCTTCAAGCTTCATACTGGTGGGAGTCAAACCATAGAATTTAACCTCACCGTTAACCGATTCGACAACTTTGTTAATCACTTCTTCACCAAACATACGACGCAGGTTGTACAGGTAGTCTTCAAGCTCCAGTTCATCATCCAACGCGATGACCAACACGGCATTCATCGCTCGATAGAACAAACCTCGTTCAACTGTGTTGTCATTGTATTGCAGGAAGCTGTCCACCAGTTCAAGCGCCTCTTCATACTGCTGCAGCGCCAGATAGATCAGAAGCTTTAATTCGAGTATGGTGAGCTGGCCCCATACCGTATTTTCATCGAACTCAATTCCGATAAGGGTTTTGATCTCGGTGTAATTATCCTCTTCGCTCTCTTCCAGTCGTTCAACCAGATCGGCAAGTTGATCATTATCCAGCGCATGAAGGTTAAGAATATCTTCGCGGAAGTAGATCGCTTTGTTAGTGTTATCCCACACCAGATCCTCCACCGGATAGATCTCAGAGTAGTCAGGTACCAGTATCCTACAGGCAGAAGCACCCTGATCAGCCCCGAAACCGCCAAAGGTAGCAACATAGACCTCTTTACCCATCTCCTCGAGAATGGCCATCAGACGCTCACATTCCTCCTCGTTAGTCCCGGAGAAGTCCCATTCAACAAAGCTGTAATCTTGCTTCGCACTGAAGAAACGCCAGGAGATGACGCCGGTTGAATCGATAAAGTGTTCTACAAAGTTATTCGGTTCAGTCACTGCCTCACTACTGAATGTAGGTGGCGGCACATCATTTAGACCCTCAAAGCTCCGACCCTGCAGCAGCTCAGTGAGACTACGTTCCAGTGCTACTTCAAAACTGGGATGGGCACCAAATGAGGCAAACACCCCGCCGGTTCTGGGGTTCATTAGAGTGACGCACATCACCGGGAACTGGCCACCCAGAGACGCATCTTTAACGACGATCGGGAAGCCCTGCTCTTCTAGCCCCTGGATACCTGCCATAATACCCGGAAATTTTTCCAGCACATTCAACGGGACATCCGGGAGGACGATCTCCTGCTCGATTATCTGCCGCTTAACTGCCCGCTCAAAGATTTCAGAGAGACACTGTACTTTCGCTTCAAACAGGTTATTACCGGCGCTCATACCGTTACTGAGAAACAGGTTTTCCAGCAGATTCGAGGGAAAATAAACCGTTTCCTGATCAGACTGACGTACATAGGGAATGGCACAGATACCCCGCTCAAAGTTACCCGAGTTGGTATCAATCAGGTTGGAGCCTTGCAGCTCACCCTCAGGGTTATATATATCCAGACAGTAGTCATCCAGCAAGCCTGCCGGGACTGAATCCTCTTCATTAAGCGGGAACCACTGCTCATTCGGATAATGGACAAACTCAGCGTTAGCAAGCTCTTCACCGAAGAACTGATCGTTGTAGAAAAAGTTACAGCTCAGACGTTCAATAAACTCACCCAGTGCGGAGCAAAGCGCACTCTCTTTCGTCGCCCCCTTACCGTTGGTAAAGCAGAGCTCAGAGGCCGAATCCCGGATATTCAGCGACCAGACATTCGGCACGATATTACGCCAGGAGGTAATCTCGATCTTCATTCCCAGGGATTCAAGAATACCAGTCATATTAGCGATGGTTTTTTCCAGTGGCAGGTCTTTCCCCTCAATCATAGTATTTACACCATCATCGGGAATTCCCATCGCCATAATCGAAGCGTCCGCAGCCAGGTTTTCAACACTCTCAATCTTGAAATCCGGACCTTCCTGAACGACTTTTTTGACCGTACAGCGCTCAATTGAACGCAGGATACCGGTACGATCTTTATCGGAAATCGACTCGGGTAGCTCTACCTGTATCTGAAAAATCTGGTTGTATCTATTTTCCGGGTCGACAATATTATTTTGTGACAGTCTGATGTCATCAGTCGGAATATCACGCGCCTTACAATAAACCTTTACAAAGTACGCCGCACATAGCGCAGACGAAGCCAGAAAGTAATCAAACGGACTAGGAGCAGAACCATCGCCTTTGTAGCGTATAGGCTGATCTGCGGTAACAGTGAAATCATCAAACTTTGCTTCAAGCCTGAGATTTTCTAAAAAATTTACTTTGATTTCCATTTGAATACTCTTTGCAGAATCGTGTAATACAGAATTGATGTTGGGAGCAGTAAGCCACTAAACAACGATGTATCGACGTATTTTAAACACTGACAAAACAGCCCGGTAAGCCGCATGATTTGGCGGGCATTTTAACACTATCAATGGAATTAAAACGAAGACTATTTTACAGCCCATGCAGGTGTTGTCCCGGCAGCACTGTATTTGCATTTTGATTCCAAAGAAGTGGTGTATGCCGAAGTATTGAATCAATCTTTAGTTGTTTGACTGAACCGACCCAGCGTTCCATAAAAAGTATTGAGACATACCCTCAACCAATCGCTTAAGACACAAATAACCTTGGAGCGATAAACCAGGCTACAAACCAACCGATGGTTGGCTATTTCACCCATGCAGCAGGATCATTACTATCACGACACACAGAAAAAATGGTGTTTCTGATTGGCGTTTCAAAAGTAGACTACTCACACTGAATAGAGTGGTAATCAGGCTTATCTAAAACATAAATTTGCCCAGCGTGCCAAGCCTTCAGTCACTGAACTCAGAAAATTACCACTGGCTATGGGTGTATTAGGCAGTACTGATTCCACAACTTTTCTGACAATAGGAGAACGCGCAGAGCCCCCTGTTATGTACACCACATCCGGTGTCACCTCCCCTTGTAACAGTATTTCTTCTATCAACCCTTTAATCTGACGCATGGGTTCAGCAATAGATTTTTCCATTTGCTCTGATAATAGATGGATATCAACCGTCTCTGATAACAAATTGATATTCGCGGTATAGTCTGACTGGTTCGATAAGGCAATTTTTGCCTTTTCAGACTCTCCGACGACCATATGACCCAATGCTTTTTTGTGCACCTG
>JAGPUU010000368.1 GCA_018067325.1 Amphritea sp. | reverse complement strand
CTGCATTACTGCGGTGACTCCTGTGTCTGCGGAGCAAAAGTCTCCGGGGACGTTAATGTTTCAGTATCTATTGGTTGTGTCTGATCTTTACGACGAAAACTAATTCGGCCCTGCTCATCAACAACTTTCTCTATTGCTGATTCAGGCAGTCCGCTTTCTGTAAGAATACCACTAACAGCATCTTCACTAACCTGCTCACTACCAAAGGCCGAGACAACGCGCTGAGTTTTTCTGTCCCGGGTGACAACAATTACAATTCGGCGATTCAACTTACGTCCATTTTCGGTCTCATTATCAGCTAAAGGCTGGTACTCACCGAAGCCAACCGCAGCCATGCGCTGAGGCTTCACTCCATTCAACTCAAGAATTCTGACCACGCCTGCTGCACGTGCTGCTGACAACTCCCAGTTAGAGGGATACTCATCCGTAGAGATAAACTGATTATCCGTATAACCCTCAACGTGAATAGGGTTATCGTATTGATTGAGAATTTTGGCGACTCGCTCAAATACCGGGTCACTAGTGATTGCTGGCAATCCCCCTCCTTCGGGATATACCAGATTAGCCCCTAATTCCAGCGCTACCCATAAGTTATTACTCTGTACCGCAACATGCCCACTTCTGATCAGTTTTTTGAACTGAACGTCCATCTGTTCACCGATCGCTTTAAGAACAGCGCTATTTTCAGGCTTTGGCTGAATAATTTTCACCGTCGGCGTTCCACTCTTTCCCTCGCCCCCCTGAAACACGCCAATACCCGCAGGGTCTGTCTCGGTCTTACCCTCTATCGCTCTTTCAGCATTGCCTTCAGGGCCGGAAAAAACACCTGAAAGAGAATCTGCTACCTGCTTATATTTTTCTTCATTGACTGATGAAATCGCGTACATTACGACAAAAAAAGCGAACAACAAGGTAATAAAATCAGCATATGAAATCACCCAACGCTGAGCATGCAGATTTTGTTCCTCAACTCTCCGCCTAGGCATAACTTAATGCCCCTGTTCCAGATAACCCTGAAGCCGCAACTGAATAATTCGAGGATTTTGTCCTTCCGCAATAGAGAGCAATCCTTCCAACATCATCTCCTGAAAGTAAAAGCGTTGTAGCACCATAGAACGAATTTTATTAGCTAACGGTAGGAACAATAGATTTGCGATCGCTACGCCATAGATAGTGGCTACAAATGCGGTGGCAATACCGGCCCCCAGACTTGCCGGATCAGCCAGATTAGACATCACATGCACCAACCCCAACACCGCACCTATGATGCCCATTGTTGGAGCATAGCCGCCCATACTTTCAAGTACCTTCGCCGCCTGAATATCACGATATTCTCGGCTAACCAGCTCGGTTTCAAGTGTAGAACGAATAACATCGGGAGCCCGGCCATCAACCAACATTTGTAAGCCGTTGCGAACAAAGCTGTCCCGCTGGTCATCAATCTCATCCTCCAGGGCCAGCAAACCCTTCCTGCGAGCAATGACACACCAGCTAACGATACTGTTTATCCCTTCACGATAGTTCTGGTCTGCTCGTCCGAAAACCATACCGGATAGTTTTATCGCACGAGACAGTTCAGACTGAGATGACTGAATAAATACGGCGGCAAAAGTGCCTCCCAATACGATAAGCAGAGCCGGGATATCAACAAGATCTTCAACCGCCCCGCCTGCCAGATGATTCCCACCTACTATTGCTACTACTGCCAGTACAATGCCACTAAGGCTGATCAGATTCATCGTTGTCCCCAGCGAGTTAAAGTCTGTTTGATATTATCTAGATTAAGCACGGCGTCTGCCAGCTCTGCTGTAATAACAGCCTTTGGCATACCAAAAATAGTACTACTGTCTTTATCCTGAGCCCAAACACAAGCGCCAGATTTTTTTAAAACTCTGGCGCCTTCACAACCATCCGCCCCCATACCGGTTAAAACAACGGCTAAAACCCGCGAACCATATCCTTTTGCAACAGAGGCGAAAGTCAGGTCAACACTCGGTTTATACGTCATACGCTCATCACTTTCACGAATAATAAGCCTGGATGAATTAGCGGGGTCAATAATCATCTGCTGCCCTCCCGGTGCCAGGTAGGCACACCCCGGCAATAATTGATCACCGTCTTCAGCCTCTTTGACTTCTATTGCACAGAGGTCATTAAGACGGCGGGCAAACACAGAAGTAAAGGCTTTAGGCATATGCTGGGTCAATAGAATCGGCACAGGGAAACTTGCCGGTAATCCTGTAAGAACATGTTGCAATGCAGCAGGCCCACCGGTGGAAGAGCCAATAGTGACAATTTTACAGTCGGGCACCTTTGGCAGAGCATCAGCTGATGCAGTGTTATCAATATCAGTTAGCTTAGCGTTACTGGGGCTAGAGGCTTGTTTAACTTCAGGTTTGATTGATAAAACAGAGCGACTTGCGCTTCTCTTTTGCCCACCCACGGCGATAATTTTTTCAACCAGAGTCGCACCGATGACAGTAGAATCTGCCACCCAGGCACGAGCATCCTTTTCCATATAGTCGACAGCACCCAGCGCCAGAGCTTCGAGAGTCACAGCGGCACTACGTTGAGTCAGCGAAGAGAGCATCACCACTTGGCAAGGGTGCTCAGCCATTATCAGCTTAAGCGCTGTTATACCGTCCATTTCCGGCATTTCAATATCCATGGTGACAACGTCAGGATTCAGCCGCTTTACTTTATCAACAGCCTCTTTTCCATTCTTAGCCGTATCAATCACCTGAATATCAGGATGGGCAGCCAACATCTGACTGATTCGGTTACGAAAAAAAACCGAATCATCAACCACTAAAACTCGAACTGTCATACAGCTCTCCGGCACCTGAATCTATAGTTACGATGCTCAGCTAGCATAGGCCTTTAGCAAGCTAGGGATATCAACAATGAGTGCAATTTTTCCATCACCGGTAATCGTTGCTCCAGACAGACCTGGAGTACCATGCAGTACGGAACCCAGAGGTTTTATCACCACCTCTTCCTGACCCACTAATTGATCAACAACAAACGCAACCTGCATATTACCGATATTTGTGATCACCACATGTCCATTTTCAGGTAGAGGCTCTTTCTCATGCCCCTTCAATAACCAGCGTTTCAGATGAAACAAAGGCATCGCCTTATCACGAACAATAATAACCTGTTGACCTTCAACCATATTGATCTGAGTAAGATTAAGATTAAAGATCTCATTTACATTCACAAGCGGTAAGGCAAATGCCTGCCCTTCTAACAGAACCATCAAGGTTGGCATAATTGCCAACGTCAGAGGTACCTGAATCTCAATACGCGACCCCAGCCCAAGATTGGAGTCCACATCAAGTTTACCATTTAGCTGGGTAATCTTGGTTTTCACCACATCCATACCCACGCCACGCCCGGAAACATCGGAGATCTGTTCTTTTGTGGAAAATCCAGCAGCAAAAATCAGGTTATAACATTCATGATCACTCAGACGACCCGCAGCTTCAGGATCAAGCATGCCCCGCTTAATCGCTAATTGTCGTAGTTTTTCAGGGTCCATTCCCGCGCCATCATCCTCAATCACCAGAAGGATATGATCCCCTTCCTGCTCTGCGGAGAGCAACACATGACCCTGGCTAGGCTTACCATTACTGATGCGCACTTCGGGCACTTCGATACCATGATCGATAGCATTACGCACTAAGTGGATAAGGGGATCAGCCAATGCTTCTACGAGGTTTTTATCCAGATCAGTTTCCTCTCCCCGCAACTCCAGATTAACTTCTTTATTAAGCTGGCGTGACAAATCACGAACCAGACGCGGGAAGCGTCCAAAGACTTTCTTAACCGGCTGCATTCGGGTTTTCATAACCGACATCTGCAGGTCAGCGGTAACCGTATCCAGCGACCCAAGCGCCTTACTCAGATCGCCATCATCCTTTTCCGCACCTAATCTGACCAGTCTGTTTCGAACCAGCACCAACTCACCGACCATATTCATAATCTGATCAAGTAGGCGAGTATCAACCCGAACATTACTTTCCGCTACCGGCTTTGCCTGCTGCGATTTAGGGGCAGCAGGTGCTTTCGACTTAACCGGCTCTGTAGGAACAGCAGGGACTGGGGTTGGGGTTGGAGCTGGGACAGGCGCAGCAGCTGTACCCGGAGAAAACGCTCCCTGCCCACTTGCCTGAAGGTCATCCAGCAAATGCTCAAACTCATCATCAGTAATCAGATCAACAGGGACCCCAGAAGAAGCCTGCACCACAGACGGAGTACCTCCGCCCAATAGCTGGTCAAACTCAGCATCCGCAGAACTGGCAACAGCTGAATTAAGTCCAGGCGTGCCACTGGGGCCATGGAGCTCATCCAGCAGGCTGTCAAATTCATCTTCTGTAATCAGGTCTGAATCGATAGTTACCAATGGCTGTACTGTTACACCCGGAGCACCTGTAGGCCCGTGTAGTTGCTCAAGCAGATCATCAAACTCGTCTTCTGTAATCAGGTCATTTGATATGACCGACCCAGTAGGTTGGGAGATTTCTTCGCCCCCAAGGTCTGCTACTAATTGATCAAATTCTGCACTGACTGCGGCTTCTGTTTGCTGTGAAACTACCGGTTGAGGAGAGGCCACGGGAACTGATGCAGCTACCTGCCCCAAAGCCATTGCATTCAGGCCCGACAGCAGTTGAGGATCGGCAGCGTCAGGATAATCCCCTTGACGCACTGCTTCAAACATTGCGTTAACGCTATCCAGTGCCTGAAGCACAAGATCCATAAGCCCTTGCGAAACTTTCAATGCGTCATTGCGCAACTGATCGAAAAGATTTTCGGCGCTATGACAACAATCGACCATCGGATCGAGCTGCAAAAAACCTGCACCACCTTTAACGGTGTGAAAACCCCGGAAAATTGCATTCAGCAACTCTCTGTCATCGGGATGTTGTTCGAGATCAACCAACTGTTCCGAGAGCAGCTCTAAAATCTCTCCGGCTTCCACTAAAAAATCTTCAAGAATTTCCTGATCAACATCTAAGGACATACGATATACCCGTTAAAAGCCTAGACTGGAGAGGAGATCATCAACATCATCCTGACAGGACGCGACCTCAGTTTTATTACGGCCAGCCATTTGCGGACCTTCAGCTTCTATTCCAGACGGCTTCTGTTTCTCTTTCTCGTTCTCTTGAGGTGAGTCGCTTTGTAAGTCCGGTGATAAAGCACCAAGACTATTAACCCGCGATGCCACTTCCATCAGACCCACTAACTCATCTTCAATATCCGTAACCAGCTGAATCACTCGTTTAATCAGCTGCCCGGTAATATCTTGATATTCCTGAGCTAACATAATCGATGTCAGACGCTCTTTAAGGTCGACTAACGCACCTGAGTGGTCTTCTGCGTAATCACAAAGCTGTTGATGTAAGTCGGCGAGCTCTGGCTTTTCACTTTTCAATACAGATAACTTCTCAAGCAGCTGCTTACGGTGTAAAAAACCCTGTTGAAGCCGCTCAACCAACCGTAATGATTCATCAACCTGATCGATAGTTTTATGCGCATTACTTTCTGTCAGTTCAATCACATAAGAAAGGCGATCACTGGCATCAGATATAGACGCTATATGATGCTTGGAATCTTGTAATAACTCGGTACTACTAACATCATCAGTAAAGCCAACGATTGCATCATGAACAGCTCGAGTGAGCTTCCCCACTTCGTGGTAAAGCGCCTGATGCCTCAATTCGTTTAATTGTTGTACTGATTGCATCGCCTGAGGTATGTCACCCTGTTTCAGCAGCTCGACTAACTCTTCCGCACGCGTTTGCAACTCTAACTCAAAACGACGTTGATCCTGAATCGCATCTATATCAGACATGAGCGCCTCCTAGCCCTGTAGACGTTCAAATATCTTATCGATTTTTTCCTTCAGCACACCTGCAGTAAAGGGCTTAATAATATAGCCATTAACACCTGCCTGAGCGGCCGCGATGATCTGTTCGCGTTTAGCTTCTGCTGTCACCATTAGGATTGGAATCTGTCGTAACTCTGGATCTGCCCGTACGTGCTTCAAAAGATCCAGACCGGTCATCTTCGGCATATTCCAGTCAGTCACTAGAAAATCAACGCCCCCAGACTTCAGAATAGGTAACGCTGTTGCGCCGTCATCGGCCTCAACAATATTAGTAAAACCAAGATCACGTAACAGATTTTTGATAATCCGCCGCATCGTTGAGAAATCATCTACTACCAGAATTTTCATGTCTTTATTCAAGACAATCCCTCCTAACACAAACTCTATACGACGGACTCAGAACGCAGGCATACACCCCTGTATCTTTACCGCCACTCTTTTAAACGACTACGTAAACGTAGTGCCGCCTGACTATGTATCTGACTAACTCTGGACTCACTAACACCAATCACCTTACCAATCTCTTTCAGATTGAGTTCCTGATCGTAATACAGAGACAACACCAACCTTTCTCTTTCCGGCAAGCCTTTAATTTCATGGGCGATTGCCTTAACAAAATCTTCCTGTTCAAACTGTTCAGAAGGATCGGGAGCACTACTAGCAATAGTTTCTCCTGGTCCTTCATCCTGAGGCCCGGTGAGTTTATCAAAACTAAACAGACGACTCTCAGCTGAATCTTTTAATAATGCATGATATTCGGTCACAGTGATATTAAGCTCAGCAGCAACCTCCCCATCTTGGGCATCCCGGCCGGTACGTGCTTCAATTACCTGAACAGCTTCCGAAACCCGGCGACCATTTCGGTGGACCGAACGCGGCGTCCAGTCTCCACGGCGCACCTCATCGATGATAGACCCGCGGATACGGATACCCGCATATGTTTCAAAGCTAGCCCCTTTACTGGCGTCATATCTTTTAGCCGCCTCCAACAAGCCAACCATCCCCGCCTGAATCAGGTCTTCCAACACAACAGTGTTCGGCAACCGCGCCAACAAGTGATGAGCAATTCGTTTTACCAAAGTGCTATGTTGCTCAATAATTTCCTGACTTGAGCGAAACTGAAGCTGATTATACATAGAGAATACTCTGCACTCCGGTTGTTCAGGCGCCACTTACCAAACGTTCGACAAAAAATTCAAGATGCCCCCGAGGGTTAGAGGGCACTGGCCAGGCATCCACCTTAGTCGCCAACTGCTTATATGCCAACGCCGCTTTACTGTTCGGAAACGCTTTTAAAACAGCACGTTGCTGCTTCACCCCTTTTCTTACTGCCTCATCATAAGGGATTGCCCCCAGGTATTGAAGGGTCACATCAAGAAACCTGTCTGTCACCGTCAGAAGCTTGCTATACATGTTCCGACCTTCCTGTTCAGAGCGAACCATATTTGCCAGCACTCGGAAGCGGGTCATTTTATAATCCCGATTCAGCAGCTTCATCAACGCATAAGCATCCGTTATAGAGGTCGGCTCATCACAAACAACAACCACTACATCCTGTGCGGCTTTGACAAAACTCACAACTGCATCCGAGATACCGGCGGCGGTATCAATAACCAACACATCAAGATCATCGGCGATTTCACTGAATGCATGAATCAATTCAGAATGCTCATGCACACTCAGAGACGTCATTTCCTGCGTACCGGAAGCCGCCGGCACTATCCTGACATTAGTATCCACCTCTATCAGAAGATCTTTAAGACTGCACTCGCCTGACAGAACATTTGAAATATCTCGCTCAGCTTTAACCCCTAACAACACATCAACATTTGCCAGACCCAGGTCGGCATCCATCAGAA
>JAGPUU010000355.1 GCA_018067325.1 Amphritea sp. | reverse complement strand
ATAGGTACTATGCATAAGCAACACTGGCTGCCCCCCTTCTTTTCCATAGCGCCGCCACCCTACTCGTCGATTGTCACGAACAAATTGTTCCTGCTGTAATAGATTAAAAGTGTGTTTAGATGATTCGCCCAAAAGTTTATTGTGACCTGAAATAAAAGGTACGCTTTGGTGTTCGTTGTGCGATTGACTGCCAAGCGATGCAGCAAGCGCTGCAGCCTGAATTTGACTGGTAACCCCAAGCTTTTGCAATATGCTTTTGATTTGCTGACGAACGGTGCCAATTTTACTTTGACGATGGCCACTAATCTGGTCAGCTTGCATACCTCGGGCTAAACAAACAAGAACATCACGCTCCGCTTTCGTCAATTTGAAAATGTCTTGAAGTGCTTTATCCATGGACTCTGACCATTGCAAACCAATCATCCGTAAAAAAAATAACTGATGACTACTCTGATATCGACCGGTAAAAAGCAAAGGCGTATGTTTTTGTTTGTTAACGTGGAACTGTAATATTGAAGGTCCTTGATGACGTACAATACGGTCTTTAAAGTCGGTGAAATCCAACGGGCTAACCCCTAAGCGCAAAACATTATTGCCAAGTAAATTGCCAAGACTTGAGGTAGCAGAGTCGTTGTATCCAACCACTTGGCCATTACTCGATAAGGCTAATGCCGGCGGGCCTTGATCAGACGACAACACATGTAGCTGGTCGTTGAGTTCTGCCTGATGTTCAACATCACTAAATAACAGCGATAAAGTAAATGCCGTTTCATTATCCAAAGGCGACAGGTTTTGAATAGAGGGCTCTAAAAGACTAAGCAGACTATAGTTGTCTTGATCACCATTAAGAATGGCTAAAACAAGTTCTTTAATTACTTCAGGCTCTTTGCTGTGCAGTGCTGTATTGGCTGAATTAGATAGACTGCTTTTTACATTATCCTGAGGAATCATCAAATGCCTGTAAATGAAATATCGATTAGAAGTTAAACTTAATACTAAGTTATAAAATAAAGAAATTCTGTCAGCTCAGCCCCTAGTTAGAATGACACCTGTTACGATGCTGCCAAACAACTGCACGAGGATGCTCTGCATCTGAAAACTGAGTTGGCCTACAATCATCTCGATAAAGAAGCTGAAGCTCTATTGTGCCAGATTAGGAGGATTTGATCTGAGAGTCTTTAGTGTTAACTCAACGTTTACCCGCTGCTCTTTCTTTGCTTCTTCGAGCAACGAGCTAGTCACGTTTTTTGTGACGTTCGAACTACGAGCGAGCGGCGAAGCCGCGTTCGGACCTGACTTACTATTAGTCACACCAATTAAAACGACCAGACCTTTTCTTGCGTTGAACTTCACATCTTACGATAAGCTCTTTAGCTTTCGTCCAATCAGCATCTGTCATTTGTTCTTGTATTTTTTGTAGATACTCATCAGCCCCCTTGGCTTTTGCTTTACTAGCGTAATGCACCCACATATATCCATGTGGAATTGACTTTGTGGTTCCCATTCCTAATGCACGAAATCGGCCTACACTCATCAATGCAGCCGCGTCGCCATACAGAGCACCTTCCATGTACCACTTAAAAGCTGCTTCTAAGTCTTTCTGAGTCCCAGCTCCTCGCTCATACATTTGCCCAAGTATGTCATTAGCGGGCACAAAAGCCCGCTGGGAAGATTGTGTAAACATCTTAATTGCCATTCCGTAATCTTGAGCAACCCCCGTCCCATTCAGATAGAGGTTTCCTGCTCGAAACAAAGCGACAGGACTATTTCTACGCGCTGCAAAAAGAATCCATTTCACTGCCTCATCCGTGCTTTTTTCAACTCCCACACCCATTAGATACGCATCCCCGACTAACATGGAGGATTGAACATGGCCTTGTTCAGCTGCTTTTGTATACCAGTAGACAGCTTGAATCATATCCGGTTTTCCAAACGCTCCTGTTTGAAAAAACTTTCCTGTGTAATATTGACCTTTTAAACTTCCCTGCTTCGCCGCTAATAAATAATAATGCTGAGCTTTGCTCAAATCTTTTGCGAAGTGATTGTAACCACCGAGATAGTTACTCGCGGTTTGTTCCTGCGATTGTATATCCCCTGCATCAGCCTTTGATAAAAGCTCTTCCATACTTAAGTACTCAGCTTTTACCTGAATACTGAATACCAACATTAAAGAAATTATGATGACATATATTTTATGCATTAAATGATTCCTCATGGATCAGCATTGCTGATTAAAGGGGTCAGAGCCCTTTGATCCATAACATGTCTAAATCAAATCTTCACTTTTAATTAAATCAAAGCGTTAACTCAACGTTTACCCACTGCTCTTTCTTTGCTTTTGCGAGCAACGAGCAAGTCACGCTTTTTGTGACGTTCGAACCACGAACGACGGCTTTTAAGCTTTCGCTTTAGCGATCTCCCTCAACCGCTTAACCACCACCGCATTCACCGACCGTTGAGTAAAGGTACCATCTTCCTTCAGCTGTCCGGCTTTACGCCCCATCAGTAGCTCCAGACACTGGTCTACCGTTGAGACGCCGTGGATGCAGAACTGGCCTTCGGCTACGGCATCAACCACTTCGCGTTTAAGCATCAGGTTACGAATATTGGCTTTCGGAATAACTACGCCTTGAGAACCGGTTAAACCACGGGTTTTACAGAGATTGAAGAAACCCTCTATTTTCTCATTCACACCACCGATGGCCTGCACTTCACCGTACTGGTTGATGGAGCCGGTAATCGCGAACTGCTGCTTGATGGGAATACCGGTAAGTGCAGAGATTAGAGTGCAAACTTCCGCCATTGAGGCGCTATCTCCGTCGACATAGCCATAAGACTGCTCCAATGCAATACTGGCAGACAGTGTCAGCGGGAAGTCTTTGGCGTATTTATGACCCAGATAACCGGATAGAATCAACACCCCTTTGGAGTGAATCGGCTGACCCAGAGTTACCTCGCGTTCGATATCGACAATGCCGCGATTACCCGGATGAACCGTTACCGTAATTCGCGCAGGAAAACCAAAGGAAACATCGCCAACACCCAGCACTGTCAAGCCATTAGTGCGGCCCGCAGACTCGCCATCGGTATCGATCAAGACGGTTTCATTGAGAATACTGTCAAGAATTTTAGAGGAGATACGGTTGGTGCGGCGCTCTTTAGCCTGGAGTGCCATCTCTACATGCTGATCATTAATGATGTCGTCTTTCTGGCGAATACGTTTGTAATCGGCTTCACAGAGCAGATCCACCAGTTCACCTACATGAGCGGAGAGCAGCTCCTGATCTTCCGTCAGGCGAGAGCTATGCTCCACCAGCCGTGCCACGGCCTGTCGGTTAAGCGGGGCCAGATTCTCTTCATCAGCCAAAGTTTTCATCAAGCGGGCATAACTGCGAATCGTCGCCGGTTCCCGTTTTACATCTTCATCAAAGTCGACCACGACCCGGAACATCTTTTCGAAGTCGTGATCCAGTTCTTGTAACAGGTAGTAGGTTTCCCGGGTGCCGATAAGCACCACTTTGACACCCAAAGGAATGGATTGAGGCGCCAGCGTGATAGTGCCCATGCCGGTCATCTCTGACATGGGGTTCTCTATGCGGATCTCATTGGATTTCAACGCTCGCTTCAAAGCGCCGTAAACGAAGGGCTGCTCCAATAACTTCTCGGATTCAAGCACCAGATAGCCGCCATTGGCCCGGTGCAGCGCACCGGAGCGGATCAGCTGAAAGTTAGTACTCAAGGCACCCATTTCGGAGTTGTATTCAACCCGGCCAAACAGATTGTCGTAGGTAGGGTGGGTCTCAAAGACGACCGGGGCGCCTTTGGTTTTCTGGTTATCCACCACCATGTTTACACCAAAGGTGTTTTCCATGTATTGCCGCCGGGCCAGATCCGTCCCGGCCTCATTGGGCTTATCATCTTCAATAATATCCAGGGCGTTTTTAACCAGGTTGGATTCCAGTTGCGTCAGGTAGTCCGGTACACCATTGTTGTTGTGGTATTTTTCTCGCAACGGCTGAATCAGTGGGGCGACCGCATTACGAGCGGTTTCCCTATCCAGCACTTTCATTTTATCGCCCGCTTCACGCCGCCACTTGGGCATGCTCGCCAGCTCTTCGTTCAGGCGCTCTTCCAGCTTGGCTATATTACGGGTGAACTCATCCCGGACATCTTCCGGCAACTGAGAAAACGCCGCCTCATCCATGCCCTGGCCATCCGATACCGGGGTAAATCCGATGCTGCCGGCGTCACGGTACAGCGCAAT
>JAGPUU010000349.1 GCA_018067325.1 Amphritea sp. | reverse complement strand
CTAGGTATGACGATTCGGCAAAGACCAGCGGGCCAGCTCGCAAAATTCGCGACTAGGGATTCTAATCGATGCTTGTAATGCAGACTCACCTGCAGGGCGCAGGCAACGGCTTAGCCAGGACCGATTGGTTAGGTGGGGGATTAGAGAAAAAAACAGACAAGCAAAGCAACTGGCCATCGTTAGCGAGGCTCAGCTGCCAGCTATATGCTGTTTTTTTTCAATGATAGGTAATTTAGATTGAACCTAGGGTTCAGTTCAGTGAAACGCTAATCAGCGTTTGCACAAAAACAGTCTCAAAGCTTACCGCTTACATTAACTGCGAGGACGCGGTGGCATCACTGGAAACTGCGTAACAGTCCCCTTGGCCTCGGTAATTTTGGCCACACCTTCATGCTTAACTTCGTCGATGCGGATAATCGCCTGCATCGGGATATAACTGCGCTCTACCTCTTCAAACTGTTTTTTCAGCTTCTCTTCAGACGGATCAACCAGCAACGAGCTCTGACTGCCAAAAACGAAATTTTCGACCTCCAGAAAGCCCCACAGGTCACTTTGATAGACATTCAGAGCGTAGATCTCATAGACCTCGTTCTGGTTAAGAAATTTGATTCGGTAGATGGGTTCACTTGCCATTCTTCAGAGCACTCAAATAGGTTTGACTGCCTGCTATATGGGGTTCTTTTATATGATTACAAGTCATGCACAGAGGCAGTTAAAAACTATGATCCCCGGTGACCTTAAAGTATAATTTCCGCCCTTTTACTTTTCCCAAGATTTAAAGACAGGTGTGCAATGGCCAAGAAGCTATTCATTAAAACCCATGGTTGCCAGATGAACGAGTACGATTCCGCCCGTATGGCTGATCTGCTGGGCGAGAGCCATGAACTTGAGCTGACCGACAATCAGAATGAAGCCGACGTGCTGCTCCTGAACACCTGTTCGATCCGGGAAAAAGCTCAGGAGAAAGTTTTTCATCAGCTGGGCCGCTGGCGCAAACTGAAAGCTAAAAACCCTGATCTGAAGATCGGAGTGGGCGGCTGCGTTGCTTCTCAGGAAGGTGAGGCCATCCTCAAGCGGGCGCCATACGTGGATATGATCTTTGGACCACAGACCCTCCATCGTCTGCCGGAGATGATTGACATCACTAATGCCGGCACTCAGAAGAAAGGCATTGTTGATATCAGCTTCCCCGAAATCGAAAAGTTCGACCATCTTCCTGCACCTCGGGTTGAAGGGGCTGAAGCCTTCGTTTCGATCATGGAAGGTTGCAGCAAATACTGCACTTTCTGCGTAGTTCCCTATACTCGCGGCGAAGAGGTCAGCCGACCGCTGAACGACGTTCTGGCGGAAGTACTTGAACTGTCCGAGCAGGGTGTGCGGGAGATCCATCTATTAGGACAGAACGTCAACGCTTACCAAGGTGCAACCTCTGACAGCGATTTCGCGGACCTAGCAGAATTAATCCGCAACGTTGCAGTCATCGAAGGTGTCGATCGCATTCGTTTTACCACCTCTCACCCCGTTGAGTTTACTGATAGCCTGATAGACGTTTATCGTGATGTTCCTGAGCTGGTTAGCTTCCTGCACCTACCCGTTCAAAGCGGATCTGATCGGATTTTGAATGCGATGAAGCGCGGCCATATGGCGCTTGAGTATAAGTCCCTGATTCGGAAGATTCGCGCAGCACGCCCGAACATCACGCTATCTTCAGATTTTATTATCGGCTTCCCCGGCGAAACCGATGCAGAGTTTGAAGCGACCATGAATTTGATCGCAGAGATCGGCTTTGATAACTCATATAGCTTTATTTACAGCCGTCGCCCGGGTACACCCGCTGCCGATCTGCCGGACGACATTTCAGATGAGACCAAGAAACAACGCCTGAAAATTTTGCAAGATCGTATTCTTCAACAAGCATTGCAAATCAGCCGTCGCATGGTCGATTCAGTGCAACGCATATTAGTAACCAACTACTCGAAAAAAGACCCAGGCAAGCTACAGGGCCGTACTGAGAATAATAGAGTGGTTAACTTCCGTTGTGACAATCCGGACATGATCGGCCACTTTGCTGATGTCCGCATCGCTGAGATCTACACCAATTCTCTGGTAGGTGAACTGGTGGGGTCTGAGCTGGATGGTACCCTTGCAGCACATGACTCTCAGTAAACCAATACCCTATACTTATCAGCATCTCAATCTAAGGATCAGTTTTTGAACACAGCGCAAACAATAAAGCTCACTCTGGAGCCTGATAGCCCGCAGCATCTGTCGAATCTCTGTGGCCAGCTCGATGAGCACCTGCGACTGATAGAGAAACGGCTGGGCATTGAGATCAGTAACCGGGGCAACAGCTTCCAGCTTGCGGGTAAATCCGATCTGATCCGCGCCGGTGCCAAGATGCTCGAACAACTCTATGAAGATGTACAAAAGGGAGAGCCGGTCACACCAGATCAGATCCACCTGTTGTTGCAGCAATCCGGCGTTGAACAGCTATCCGGTGGAGAGCCTGCCGCGCCGGTTTATCAGGCCGACATTACCATCCAGACCCGCAAAGTCCAGATCCGCCCGCGCGGGCCGAATCAACAGAGTTATGTCCGTACCATTCTGACCCATGATATCAATTTCGGTATTGGCCCTGCCGGTACGGGTAAAACCTATTTAGCAGTTGCCTGCGCTTGTGAAGCGCTGGAACGGGAAGAAGTCAGCCGGATACTACTGGTCCGCCCGGCGGTTGAAGCCGGTGAAAAACTTGGCTTTCTGCCCGGTGACCTGAGCCAAAAGGTAGACCCTTACCTACGCCCCCTCTACGACGCTCTTTATGAGATGCTCGGTATTGAGCGGGTCAGTAAACTTATCGAACGTAATGTAATCGAAGTTGCTCCGCTGGCTTATATGCGAGGTCGAACGCTGAACGGGTCTTTCGTCATCCTTGATGAGAGTCAGAACACTACCCGGGAACAGATGAAGATGTTCCTCACCCGGATAGGCTTTGGCTCCACCGCAGTGATCACCGGTGATACAACCCAGATCGACCTACCAAAAGGGGTACGCTCCGGACTAATCCACGCCAGCGAAGTACTGAAAGAGGTTAAAGGGATAGGATTTACCCGGTTTAACTCTAAAGATGTGGTCCGACACCCTCTGGTTGGACATATTGTCGATGCCTATGAACTTTATGAAAAACAGCAACCTTCCCAACAGGACAAGCGATGAACTACTTTGTTGATCGTCAGTGTCAGATTGAAGACATCGACCTTCCCTCAGAAGCTCAACTGACTGAATGGGTCAGTGCCGCCCTTAAAGGCCGCCTGGACGCAGCTGAACTCTCTATACGTATTGTTGCACCACAAGAGAGTCAGGAACTGAATAACCAATATCGCGGCAAAGACAGTTCCACCAACGTTTTGTCCTTTCCGTTTGAGATGCCTGAGGGCATAGAACTGGACCTACTGGGTGATTTAGTGATCTGTGCAGAGGTCGTTTCCTGCGAAGCTATCGAACAAAACAAGCCGTTATTCAACCACTGGTGTCATATGGTTATACATGGAGTCTTGCATCTATTGGGATTCGACCATATAAATAACCTTGAAGCAGAAGAGATGGAACAGCTGGAACGGGAAATCCTCACTACTCTGAACATTCCTGATCCCTATTTGTTAAGTGAATAAAGCTCTAAATCAGATAGACCTGTTAACCCATAAAGTTTGTGATCGAATAAACGGAGCACACAATGAGTGAAGATCGACCGGGAAATGGTCATCAGAAAACCTGGCTAAGCAAACTCGCCCAAGCCTTTTCCGATGAGCCGAAAACCCGTGAAGACTTGCTGGCTGACCTTAAAGACGCCGCCGATGAGAACGTTCTGGACCAGGAAGCGTTTAGTATTATTGAAGGCGCAATGCAGGTGGCCGATCGTCAGGTACGGGATGTTATGATCCCCAGATCACAAATGGTGGTGGTAGAAGCCGACCAGACACCTAAAGAGTTCCTGCCGATTATTATCTCTTCCGCCCACTCCCGCTTTCCGGTCATCGGTGAAAACCCAGATGATATCCTCGGCGTACTACTGGCCAAAGATCTTCTGCCATTGATTCTGGATGATAACTATCTGGAAAACTTCGATATCTCGCAACATGTTCGTAAAGCCACGTTCATTCCGGAAAGCAAACGCCTTAACGTACTGCTACAAGAGTTTCGCGCTACCCGTAATCATATGGCTATCGTTGTCGATGAATATGCGGGGGTATCCGGTGTTATTACCATTGAAGATGTACTTGAGCAGATCGTCGGCGAAATCGAAGATGAGCATGACGCGGATGATGACGATGGTAATATTAAACCTTTCGACGATAATGGCTTTATCGTTAAAGCGCTGACACCCATCGAAGATTTTAACGAATTCTTCGATATTGGCATGCCTGACGATGAATTTGATACTATCGGTGGATTGGTGACTCAGAAATTTGGTCATCTGCCCAACAAGGATGAGACTGTAGAAATCGATGCATTTACATTTAAAATTCTTAGCGCCGACAACCGACGAATTCGTCTGCTGCAGGTTATTCGTTCAGAATAGGTCGATTACCCATGGCTAACCGCACTCCGTACATATTCTGGCGAGTGTTACTCTGCCTATCTTCTGGCGCAATCGCCCCGCTCTCGTTAGCCCCTTTTGACTATTGGTACCTGGGGGGTATTTCCGTAGCGCTGCTGTTTATATCACTGCACAACTGCTCTCCCCGAATCGGAGGCTGGCTTGGCTGGTGTTACGGCCTCGGCTTTTTCGGTGCAGGCGTGTCTTGGGTATTTGTCAGCATTCATGAACATGGCAACGCCTCCAGCCTTCTTGCCGGCTCAATGACTTTTCTATTTGTCGCCGCTCTCGCAATACTCTTTTCCATTCAAAGTTGGATCTATACTCGCTTTTTCCGTAATGCGATCGGTTTTTGCGCACTCTGGTTACTCTTTGAATGGTTACGTAGCTGGTTACTTACCGGATTCCCCTGGCTCTATCTCGGCTATGGCCTGATTGATACTCCCATGGCGGTATTTGCTCCATTGGGTGGGGTCTGGTTCCTCAGCCTCTATGTAGTGCTAGTGGGTACACTGTCAGTCACTTTCTTTAAGCGTTTAAATCACCCACTACAATCAGCTGCAATCCTAATGTTGCTGGCAATCCCCTGGGTCGCCATACAACAAGAAAAGATTCCCGAAGACTGGACCTTGCCGATTGGT
>JAGPUU010000464.1 GCA_018067325.1 Amphritea sp. | reverse complement strand
CAACGACTCATTGGGGTTCTTTAGAGCGTTTGCGTGCACTTGGTGACGTAACAGTTGTTGAGCAACGGTATGTCCAAGACGGGAATATCTGGTCATCTGCTGGTGTCTCTGCTGGCACTGACCTCATGCTCGCATTTATTGCTAGCATTGGCGGTGAAGCCGCTGCTGGGACAGTGCAATTTGCTGCAGAGTATTATCCCTCTTCTATCAAGTACGGTAGTTTTGAAAACCACGAACAAGCACCTGCATATATCAAAAGCACTTAACCAAGCGTTGCACCGGACGAGCCGGTGAACGCGGCGTTAGCTTACTTTGAAGGAGAGAAATTGAGTGGCTGATAATATCAATTTTGCAGTGCGTACATTGGAATTAAGTGATATTCCAAATATTGTCAGTTACTGGCTGGAGTCTTCACCTACGGATTTAGCTCGCATGGGGGCAGATGCGACGAAATTCCCAACCGCCGAGCAGCTCGAGATAAGCCCCCTCTGTCAGCTTAGTTGTCCAGTTGGCGATTTTGCCTGAATTCATGTCAGATTGGGCGGTATGAGAGCAGTCATGCCACGTTATTCCGAGGAACGTAAAGCGGCCGTGTTGAAGAAGTTGTTGCCTCCGCAGAACCGCAGTGTGGTGCAGGTGGCCGCAGAGGAAGGCATATCGGATGTGACTCTGTATAGTTGGTTAAAACAGTGTCGACAACAAGGAATGCCTGTGCCGGGTTATCGTAATGCTGGAGACGATTGGTCTCCTGATGCCAAGTTGGCCGTCGTGATCGAAACGGCGTCTATGTCCGAAGCTGAACTGGGTGCGTATTGCCGCCAGAAAGGCCTGTATCCCGAGCAGGTGCAGCGCTGGAAAGAGGCCTGCCTACACGGTACGGGTCTGCAAGAAGGGCAAGAGAAAGCCGCTCAGAAACAGCAGCGTGATGCCCGTAAAACCATCAAGAAGTTGAAGGCGGAAGTTCGCCGTAAAGACCGGGTTCTGGCAGAAACGACCTCATTGTTGGTGCTGTCAAAAAAGCTCGAAGCCTTGTACGGCGTGGACCCGGACAGCGAGGACAACTGACACCGCTGACCGAACGTACAAGGCTTTTAAACGACTATGACGAAGCTGTCGCCAGTGGCGCAGCCCGATACAAGGCGGCCGACTTGATGGAGCTGAGCCAGCGCACGTTGAAGCGCTGGCGACGCGCTAATGGCGCTGTGAAGGAGGATCAACGTCCGCAAGCGGAGCGCGTTGTGCAGCCACACCAGCTCACTCACGCTGAAGAAGCGGCCATCCTGGATACCTGCAATGAACGGGAGTATCAGAGCTTGCCACCGTCCCAGATCGTGCCTCGACTGGCCGATAAAGGGCTTTACCTGGCGTCAGAATCCTCGTTTTACCGGGTGCTGAAAAAGCACGAACAACTGAATCATCGCGGCCGCATGAAACCGCCGCGCAAGGTCCCTGAGCCCACCAGCTTTACGGCCACAGGCCCGAACCAGGTGTGGAGCTGGGACATCAGTTATTGTCCTTCAGAGGTGCGCGGCCAGCACTGGTATCTGTATCTGATCATGGACATCTACAGCCGCAAAATCGTGGCTTGGGAAATCCACGAAGCAGAGTCCGGCGAGCTTGCCAAAAAGCTCATAGATCGAGCTCTGTTGCGCGAGAGATGTTGGCAAAACCCACCGGTGCTGCACTCAGATAATGGCGCGCCGATGACGTCCTACACACTGAAAGCGCGGCTGGCAGAATTGGGTATGTTGATGTCTCACAGCCGACCCAGAGTGAGCAACGATAACCCGTACTCAGAGTCGTTGTTCAAAACGCTGAAGTACTGCCCGAAGTGGCCCGCCAAAGGCTTTAGATCACTGATAGCGGTGCGTGAATGGATGCTATTATTCGAGCAGGCCTACAACGAGGAGCACCTGCACAGCGGCATCAACTTCGTGACGCCAGCACAACGGCACCAGGGTGTTGATGCAGAGTTGTTAGCCAAACGTGAAGCAGTTTATGAACGAGCAAAGAGCCTGAATCCCAGGCGTTGGTCTGGTGACATTCGAAACTGGAAAGTCGCCGGAGCCGTATCCCTCAACCCTGGAAAATTGCAGGAAATTGAGCGCAATAAACAGGCTGCTTAAGTGCAGCTATTTGGACAACTGGGTTGCAAATCACCGAAGCCATGCTCTCGGTACCAACTTTCACGGCGGCCAAAGCAACGATTTCTGAGACTGACCTTGTCGGCTTCATCCCGTCGCGATTGCTGCCCGACGACTCGTTGCAGCCGATTGAGCTGAATGCCGAGATCCCCGGATTCGACGTGATCGCCGTGTGGCACCAGCGCTCATCGCAGGACCCTCTGAATATTTGGATTAGGGATTTACTGGTTCAGGTTTCACGCTGATCTGGAGTAGCGCGATCTCCTGAACTCGAAGTCCGAGCTTGAAGCTGAGCTCATCGGGAAAGCTCCTAGTAAGTCACTCGGATGCGAGGAGAGTAAAGGTAAAATCCGTAATAATATTATTTGAACTGATATCAAACTGCGCATAATGTATATTCAGGGGTCTGTTTTTAAAGGGGTTTTCGGGTCACGCCTGTGCGAAATATCGATCCCAAAAGTCGACAGTAGCTCCCGTTTATGGCGGTAGTAGGTCTCGCGGGACATCAGAAAATACGGGTTGTAGCCCATGAGCCAAGTCACGTAGGTTCCGCGCAATTTGACCGGCAAACGCAGGAAGGT
>JAGPUU010000342.1 GCA_018067325.1 Amphritea sp. | reverse complement strand
CTTCGGATTGGCGTACCGATAAAATGGTAACGTCACTGGGAATTATATTGCGAACAGCATTCAGTAGATCTGTTTTGTTTTTTTTCTCAAGCTGATCTTCGAGTTCATAATGGCTATCAAAATGATCTTCGATGGCTGATTTTCCGCCCCGAGTCACCAGTATTATCTCTTTAATTCCCGCCCGAACCGCTTCTTCAACGACATGCTGGATAACCGGCTTATCCACAACCGGCATCATCTCTTTAGGGATAGCCTTACTTGCCGGAAGTACCCGGGTTCCAAGGCCCGCAACGGGAATTACAGCTTTACGTACGGTTGTCATAGTGTTCCTTTCCTTAGAAAACAAAGTAGTTAAAGGTAGTTAACTGTCATCAGAAACCACAGAGCTTTCTTTGATATATGTCTCTCTGTAGATTTGCACAGACCAGAGAGCGCTTATTATATCGATTTATGATGACTTTTATATGTTCCATATTTCGGCGAATACCGCGTTGGATATTGCCTATTATGATAGTTCTTTCTTGCTTGCTCAGGCTGAGCCAGCCAAGCAAGCCTGCCTCAGTTAATGCAATGTTTACGCCATTTTCCCAGGGGCCGTTAGTGGCCGACTGCTTGATCGCATTCATATAATCCTGATCAAACTCGCCTAATAGAGCTTTAACTAAGGCAAAATTAGCCTGGCTATATGCCCATTGCGGTCTGAGTGCGCTGGAGTGTTTGTAACTTTTCAGTGCATTGCGTAGTGCGGTTGTTTTTAACAGTGCATTATCGGAGATAAGCGCCTCGTAATGATATAGCCTACCTTGATAGTCATAGTATTCGGGGTTTTTATCCCAGCTTAATGCCGCTTCGATGGCAGATTGAGCTTTGACGAGTTCAGGGTGTGTTGGCAGCCTGTTTTCTGACTGCCATTTGTTGACACCATAGCGTGCCGGGTATGCTTTCACATCGCCAACACCCCATTGCAATGCGAAGAAGCAAAGAAGCAAGAGTATCAATGCAGGGAATAGCAGGAGCTTTCTGGTAAATTTTATCATGCAGACAGCCCTAAAATAATTGCTGGATTGCCCGTTACAAGTTCTATTGCTGCCTGGTGCCCTATGATCTCAGTTGCTGCCTTAAGTCCGTTGGTTAGAATCGGTGGCCGGTGTGCTCTGTTATGGGCATCAGTTGCCAGAATGGTTGCCCACCCCTGTTCGAGAATATGGGTAGCGCAGTGTTGGGCTGTTGGGCCAAACTCACCCGTAACCGACATCGCTGTCAGCTGTATAAGACAACCAGCATCGATGAAAGGCGTTAATTTGTCCGGTGATTGCATAATTTCTTTATTGCGCTCAGGGTGCGCGATCATCGGGATGATATTATGCTTCTTTAACCACTGAATAAGCTTGTCTGTCCCCGGCAATATATGACTATGGGGGAGCTCAAGGAGTAAGACGTGCTTACCTTTCCATGACCCCAGATAAGGGATCTGTCCTGCTGGAATCATGGTTAGAATTTCTGTGGAAATTCGTATTTCAGCGCCCATGCTGAGCGTGAGAGGAATTTCCTGTTCTAATAAGGCTTGTTGCAGGTTGCTTAGAATAGGTTGAATGGTGCTGATCTGATTATCATATCGACCAGGGTGTATATGCGGTGTAACAACAATATGCTGAATGCCATCTTTAACGGCTATCACGGCCAGTTCGAGTGACTCTTTCAGTGTTGCTGGGCCGTCGTCTATTCCTGGAAGAATATGATTATGCAGATCAATCATCAGACGCTACTTTTATCCGCTTCTTTCTGATCGACATAACCATAGGTGTCGTAATAGCCTTCATAATCGTTGCCGTAGTACTTGGTCGCTTTCTTCATATCAAGCTGGTTAAGTACAACACCGATAATGGGTGCGTTCGCTTCTTTCAGGCGTTTCAAACCTGCTTTTGCCTGTTGATGATTGGTAGAGTCTGCTTTTACAACATAGATCATCGCACCGACATGTTGTGCCAATACCAGTGCGTCACTAACCGCCTGTGTCGGGGCTGTATCTATAACAATGCGATCATAGTGAGTCTCAAGCGCTGCCAATACTTTCGCGAAACGCTTTGATGCGAGTAGGTCAAGGGGGTTTGGCGGAATGGTACCGGCGGTCATCAGGTCGATATTATTTATATCGGCACGGTGAATGCTTTCTTCAAGTTTTGAGGTGCCGGCGACAAGGTTAGACAAGCCCGGTGCTTTGCTTGACAGGTTAAAGGCTTTTGCAATTGAAGGGCGGCGCATATCAGCATCAATCAACAGTACTTTTTCCATCTGACCGAGCGATGTCGCCAGATTGATTGCCAAAGAGGTTTTTCCTTCGCCGGGTATTGAAGAAGTACAACATAAGATCTTATGTGGGTTGTCTAATGCTGAAAGTACAACGCCGGTTCTAATCGTTCTGACTGACTCTGCGTAAGGAGATTGCGGGTCAGTGATATAAGCCTTGTAGCTTGGATCTTCATCCCCTTTTTTCTTGGTTAATAGTGGCAGAAGCCCAAGCATCGTTGAATGCAGTTTAGTTTCGACGTCAGCGGCGGTTTTAACCGTGTTATTCAAGGCTTCCATAAGGAAGGCCAGTACAACACCAAACATAATGCTGGCAACAAAAGCGAGCACTATGATTAGCTTTTTATTGGGTTTGGCAGGTTTCATTGGGACTACCGCCGGGTCGCTGATGCGCGCATTAGCCGTCTGTAAGTTGCCGGTAGCGTTAGTTTCGTTAAGGCGATTAAAGAATGTGTCGTACAGCTGGCGGGTAGATTCAGCTTCCTTTTCTAACGATTTTAGCTTGTGGTCTTTATTGTTAATCGCTTGCAGGCTTTGTTTTGCATTTCCCTGATCGTTTTTTAGCGACCGCTCGTTGGTTAGCGCGATACGGTAATCACTTTCAACGCTATTAACGATTCTCTTAATCTGATTGAACAGACTGTTTCTTACGTCGCTGAGTTCTGACTCAGCGGCTTGCATCTGCGGGTGTTTCGGGCCGTAACGTTTGGATAGGTCTGCCTTTTTCAAGGCTGTTTCCAGCTCTGCCCGCTTGAGGTCTCTGATCAAAGGGTGATTAAGAATTAGCGGAATGTTTTCGTATGCTTCCAGATCAGGGGAGGACACCGCTTTTATTTGCCGATAGAGGCTTTCTGCTTCCAGACGTTTTCGGCGGGCATCAACAAGACGAGTAGAAATAAGAGACAGCTCGTTGTTGGCGATTTCAGCACCGCCGTCGCTTCCGACAATGCCTTCTCTATTGCGGTATTCCTGTAATTTATCTTCCGATGCGCTCACCTGTTCTCGCAAACCGCTGAGTCGCTCCATAAGCCACTCAGAGGCCTTATAGGTTAGCTGTAGGCGAGCATCCAGGTTGTTCTCAATATAGGCCTCACCTACTGCGTTGGCTACCTGTGCGGCAAGCAGTGGGCTATTCGCTTCAAAGGTTATTTTAACTAACTGGGTTTTACGGACCGGTGCTACCGATAGCTTCTGTAGAAAGCTATTGGTTATGTTTTGAAAATTAATTTGTGCAATCTCTTCAGGCGTTTGCTCTTTCTGAGGTAGCTCTACCGGCAATAGATCGCGCCAGTTGAATGCGAACTTTGAAGGCTCTGGATTGAATTCGGGGTGATCGACAAGGTTCAGTTTTTGAATAACTCTCTCTGCGAGTTGCCGCGATTTGAGAATCTCGAACTGTGTCAGATAGTATTCGTTGTTTTGTGTGTCCAGGCCGTAGACTTCTTCTATCGAGACAACATTCGCCTGTTGCGATTCAATTAGCAGGGTAGCGGTGGCGCGATACGCCGGCTTCATTGAAAATACAACCAGGATTGTCAGAATCGACACGATAACAGCAAAGCCGAAAATGCCCCATTTATGTCGATTGATGGTCATCCAGTATTGGCGCAGATCTATAACTTCTTCCTGCATCTGATTGGAAAACCGGTCTTGTGAGGCTGTCGTGTCCATACTTAAAAATCTCTGCTGCTAATGTTGGCAG
>JAGPUU010000333.1 GCA_018067325.1 Amphritea sp. | reverse complement strand
TTAGGTGGCGTCGGTGTTGCTTTTGCTGCAATTGGTTATCTCGCAGATATCTACTTCGACACTATCACCGGATTAGACTTTCTCACGTTGGGTCTGGTAGTAAACCGACTCTGGAAGATAATGGACAACTGGATTCTGGTTGCCCTACCGATGTTCATATTTATGGGCATTATGCTCGATAAATCCGGCGTTGCAGAACGCCTGATGAACTCGATGCAGGAGCTTTTTGGTCAGGTTCGCGGTGGTTTGGCGATTACCGTTACGGCTATCGGTATTATTCTGGCAGCATCCACTGGCATCATCGGTGCTTCCGTCGTGCTCTTGGCTGTTATGTCGCTGCCTGCGATGACCAAACAGGGTTACTCAATGCCACTGGCTCTCGGCACCATCGCCAGTGCTGGTACTTTGGGCATTCTGATTCCGCCAAGCATTATGCTGGTAATCATGGCTGACCAGTTGGGACTCTCTGTAGGTGATCTGTTTATGGGTGCGGTGTTCCCAGGTTTAATGCTGGGTGCGATGTACATTATTTACATTCTGATTGTGGGCTTGGTGAAGCCGGAAGCGGCACCCATTCCTAAAGATACAAAACCCGTCACCATGCATACTGTTGTCAAGGTTGTTAAGGCCGTACTGCCAACGCTGGTACTCATCTTTGTCGTACTAGGCTCGATTTTTGGTGGTTTTGCTACGCCAACCGAAGCCTCTGGTGTCGGCGCATTTGGCGCAACCATGCTGGCCGTCTACAACCGTAAATTTAACTTCACCGTGTTGAAAGAGGTGATGCAGGGTACTTACAACACCACGGCCTACATCTTCGCTATCTTTATCGGTGCAACTTGTTTTGCTCTGGTACTGCGTGAACTGGGCGGCGATGAGCTGATTGAATCCTTCCTGACCGGCCTACCATTCGGCCCTTACGGCATCATCTTCTTCATTCTCGGCATCATCTTCCTGCTTGGTTTCTTCCTGGACTGGATCGAAATCACGCTGATTATTCTACCGCTCCTCGCCCCCGTCATATCGGCACTGGGGCTCGATATTGACGGTTACGGCGTGGTGGATAATCCAGAACTGGTGTGGTTCGTCATGTTGGTGGCGATGGCATTACAGACATCGTTCCTCACCCCCCCGGTTGGTTTTGCCCTCTTCTATCTGAAAGGCGTGTGCCCACCCAATGTAAAACTGAGTGATATTTATAAAGGGGTTATCCCGTTCATCATCCTGCAGCTAATTGGCCTGCTAGTGCTGGTGTTCTGGCCACAGATGGTACTTTGGTTACCCGCTGCAGCCTATAGCTAGACCTATCGATTACAGAAGGGGCTTTGCCCCTTCTGTCCCCTTTATACCCGGCCCCATGGTCACAAGATAACTAGGTAGCCCCTGAGTCGACTTCTGAGTCAGCCGCTACCTGAGGCGAGGCTTTTTTATGAAGCAGGAATATCAACAATTCAAGCAACTATTGCAGGAATTTCTGCCAGATAGCCAGATCATCTCTGATCCGCTACGCACCCTTGCATACGGTACTGACGCAAGTTTCTACCGACTGATCCCACAGCTAGTTGTCAGGCCTGAATCTGAGCAGGATGTTGCCCGTATCATCAAGCTGGCCAACAACCATAAAATACCTGTCACCTTCCGCGCGGCCGGTACGAGTCTTTCTGGTCAGGCCATTACCGATTCAGTGCTGATACAACTGCGGGATGGTTGGAAAAACATCTCTATTAATGAAGATGCCAGTCAGATAACCCTGCAGCCCGGCGTTATCGGTGGCCAGGCAAATAAAATCCTGGCTCCATTTAATAAGAAAATCGGTCCTGACCCTGCATCCATCAACACCGCCATGATCGGTGGTATTGCAGCTAATAATGCCAGCGGCATGTGTTGCGGCACCGCGCAGAACAGCTACCGCACCCTGCACAGTATGAAACTGGTTCTGGCCGACGGAACTTCACTGGATACCGGTGATAAGCAATCGGTTGCCAGCTTTAAAAACAGCCACAAAGGCCTGCTGGCCGCATTGGAATCACTGGCGTATCAGACCCGCAGTAATGAAACCTTACGCCAGCGAATTGAACACAAATACCGTCTAAAAAACACCACTGGTTATGCCCTGAACTCTCTGGTGGATTATGAAGACCCGATCGACATCATGCAGCATTTGATGATCGGCTCTGAAGGCACCCTTGGATTTCTCAGCGAGATCACTTACAACACCGTTGATGAACATCCTAATAAGGCGTCAGCGCTGATTTTCTTCCCCAGCGTTCAAATAACCTGCGAAGCCGTTGCTATCTTGAAGCAGACGCCGGTATCTGCGGTTGAGATGATGGACCGTGCAGGCTTACGTTCGATAGAAGAAAAAGAGGGAATGCCGAGTTTTATTAAAGAGCTGCCCGATGATGCTGCCGCTCTATTGGTTGAATCACGTTCAGGCTGCCCAACGCATCTTGCTGAGCAAGTTGAACAGATTAAGCATGCTATTGAGTCATTGGAAACCGTTCAACCGGTTGAGTTCACCACTGACCCCGCCGAATATTCTAAGTACTGGGCGATTCGTAAAGGCCTCTTTCCAGCAGTCGGTGCGATGCGCAAAACCGGTACCACTGTCATTATCGAAGATGTCGCTTTCCCGGTGCCTCAGTTAGCCGATGCAGTACACGATCTGCATCAGATATTTGAAAAATGGCATTACGATGAAGCGCTGATATTCGGTCATGCTTTAGAGGGCAATTTGCACTTTGTCTTTACCCAATCGTTTGACTCTCAATCGGAAATAGACCGTTATGAGGGACTGATGGATGATGTCGCTGCCATGGTGGTGGATAAGTATGATGGCTCACTGAAAGCCGAACACGGCACCGGACGGAATATGGCCCCCTATGTCGAAAAGGAGTGGGGCACAGATGCCTACGCTCTGATGTGGGAGATTAAGGAATTATTTGATCCTGACAATATTCTCAACCCCGGAGTTCTGCTAAACCGTAATGCCCAGGTACACCTGGAAAATCTAAAACCGATGCCCGCTGCAGACCCTCTTATCGATAAATGTATCGAGTGCGGATTCTGTGAACCCACCTGCCCTTCCCGTGACCTGACATTAACACCGCGTCAGCGGATTGTTATCTGGCGGGAGATCGCACGGCTTGAAGCCAACGGAGAAAATCCGGAGCGACTCGCCGAGTTACGCAAAGAGTACCTATATCAGGGGATTGATACCTGTGCGGCCTGCGGGTTATGTTCTACTACCTGTCCTGTTGGGATCAATACCGGCGATCTGACTCGCGCTGTGCGCAGCCGAAATAATGAAAACCATACTAAACTGGCTCAGTGGGTGGCTGAACATTACGGTGGCATAATGAAAGTGAGTAAGGCCGCTTTTATAGGTGCCGACCTGACTCATGCCCTAATCGGTAGTAAGGCGATGAGTGCTATCTGTGATACCACCCGCAAGATTTCCGGCGGTCGGGTACAGAAGTGGACACCATCAATGCCTAAGGCTGCCGCTAAGATTAATACTCAGCGCCCGATTGTTAATCCGGACGCACCGAAGGTTGTCTATCTGCCAAGTTGCGCTAGTCGCGCCATGGGGCCGGCCCGCGGTGACGAAGATCAGACATCTCTGGCAGATAAAACTGAACAACTGCTACGTAAAGCCGGTTTTGAGGTTATCTACCCTGAAAACCTGGATCAACTATGCTGTGGTATGCCGTTTCAGTCTAAAGGGATGTTTGACGCAGCCGACTTCAAAGCATCTGAAACCGACAGAATGCTACTGGCAGCTACACAAAATGGTGAGTATCCGGTACTTTCAGATACCAGCCCGTGCAGTCTTCGACTAAAGGATAATATAGATCAACGTCTCAGGCTTCTGGATACGGTAGAGTTTATACATGAGTACTTACTCGATCGGCTGGTCATTACCCCGGCTGACGAGACAGTGGCGTTACATATAACCTGTAGCACAACCCGGATGGGGGCTGCAGAGAAGCTGAAGCAAATTGTTGAAGCTTGCGTTACCAAGGTAGTGATACCTGCAGATATCACCTGTTGTGGCTTTGCCGGAGATAAAGGATTTTCAACTCCTGAGTTAAACGAATCGGCACTGCGTACGCTGAAGCCGGCGGTTGAGGGATGCAAAACAGGGTATTCGACCAGTCGAACCTGTGAAATAGGTCTGTCACACCATAGCGGTATAGATTACAAATCGATTATTTATCTTCTGGACCGGGTTAGTCAGCCTAAGTTGAGTAGCCGGGATACAACCCCAGAGAACAAACTGATACAGGCACACACACCTGATCAGTAAAAACGAGGAAATTGAGCATGGCACTCCCTGAAATTAAGACAATTCTGTACACAACCTCTTTGGGCAAACATACCCGCCCTGTATTCAGACAGGCGGTTAACCTTGCTCAGACACTTG
>JAGPUU010000148.1 GCA_018067325.1 Amphritea sp. | reverse complement strand
GCTTTGTAAGAAAGTTGTTGTGTGGGTTGGGCAGAAATTGATAATTCTGAGCAGCGAGCAGCGAGCAGCGAGCAGCGAGCAGCGAGCAACGGCGTATTCAGCTGCTGCGTTTAACAGCTAAGTCAGCCAGTTGAATCATGGTGTCTTTGAAAGAGCTGTCAGGTAGCGCGTCCAGTGCTTTGATTGCTTTATCTGCTTCAGCGCAGGCGGTTTCGCGGGAGTAATCGATGGAGCCGGTGGCGTGAACGATATCCATGACGGGCTGAAGATCATCCAGACCGCCTTTGCGGATCGCTTGGCGAATCAGTTGGCGTTGTTCATCAGTGCCTTCGCGCATGGCGTGGATTAGGGGTAGTGTTGCTTTGCCTTCCGCCAGATCATCACCAACATTCTTACCCATCTCTTCGGCGCTGCTGAGGTAGTCCATAACGTCATCAATAATCTGGAAGGCGATGCCAATATGACGGCCATAAAGGCGTAGCGCTTCCTGTTGGGCTTTGTCTGCGCCTGCCAGTAATGCACCGGACTCGGTCGCCGCTTCAAACAGCATGGCGGTCTTGCCCAGGATTACCTGCATATATGACTCTTCGGAAGTGTCAGGATTGCGGGCGTTAAGCAGTTGCAGGACTTCGCCTTCGGCAATGATGTTGGTGGCGTTGGATATTACTTCCATGATCTCCATATTGCGGATCTCTACCATTACCTGGAAGGACCTGGAGTAAAGGAAGTCGCCAACCAGTACGCTGGGGGCGTTACCCCATTTAGCGTTGGCGGTGTCGTTACCGCGGCGCAGTTCTGAGTTATCAACCACGTCATCGTGGAGCAGTGTGGCGGTATGGATGAACTCTATTACTGCAGCCAGGGAGATATGGTTGTCGCCTTTATAGCCCGCCGCATTGGCAGCCAGCAGGACCAGCAGAGGCCTGATGCGTTTGCCGCCACTTTCTACAATGTAGTGTCCGATTTTTTCAACCAGTGGAACACCTGAGTGTAAGTGGTTGATAATATAGTCGTTTACCGCTTCGAATTGCGGTTCAATAACTGGATTTAACTGATGTGGCAGCATAGGAACGGATAGTAAGCTCTTAAAATGTATGGTCGCATGCTAGGGGGTGCGTATCCGGGTGTCAAGAAAGTCAGACTAATATCTATATTTATGCTTGAGTCCTGGGAGGTGTTTATATATAATCTCGCGCCCTAACCTATCCAAATTCGCTCCCTACCATATGGTTCAACCATTTAAAGTAGGCGTCTTATTTAGTAGCAGGATGGGTTTTAAACTGGAGATTAAAATGTACGCAGTAATTGTGAGCGGCGGTAAGCAGTACCGAGTTCAGGAAGGTCATACTCTGAAACTGGAAAAACTGGCTGTAGAAGCGGGTTCAAATGTTGAATTTGACCGTGTTCTTCTAGTAGCTAACGGCGACGATGTTAAAATCGGCGCGCCAGTTGTTGAAGGTGCTAAGGTTACAGCTGAGGTTGTTAGCCACGGTCGCGCTAAGAAAGTTCATATCATGAAGTTCAAGCGTCGTAAGCACCACATGAAGCAGATGGGTCACCGTCAGCACTTCACAGAAGTAAAAATCACTGGCATCAATGCCTAAGACTGTTTGGTAGGAGAGTGACAAATGGCTCATAAGAAAGCAGCAGGTAGTACGCGTAACGGTCGCGATTCCGAGTCAAAACGCTTAGGTGTTAAGCGTTTTGGTGGTCAGGTAGTTGTTGCAGGTAATATCCTGGTTCGTCAGCGCGGTACTAAGTTTCACGCTGGCCCAAATGTAGGTATCGGCAAAGATCACACCCTGTTTGCTAAGGCAGACGGTGTTGTTAAATTTGTTGTTAAAGGCCCGCAAAAGCGTAAATATATCACTGTAGAAACCGCTTAATACGGCTTTTATGCTTAAAAAAGCTCCGCGGTTGCGGGGCTTTTTTTGTTTCTGGTAGCTGATTGAGCTTGTTGTTGAAAGTCTATCCTGTTTAGAAGGTATGCTTTCAACAGCCGGTTTGAGTGGCATTATGTTTAGCACCTGGATCCAGTGTGTCTGGAGGTGAATAATGAAATTTGTAGATGAAGCGACGATAACCATCGAAGCCGGAAAGGGGGGCAATGGTACCCTGAGTTTCCGACGTGAGAAGTATGTTGCCCGCGGCGGCCCGGATGGCGGTGATGGCGGTGACGGTGGTTCAGTATTTGTTGAGGCGAATGAGTCTCTGAATACGTTGATCGACTTTCGTTTTCAGCCGCGTCATAAGGCTGATAACGGTAAGGGCGGCCAGAGCCGTAACTGTACCGGGCCGAAAGGTGAAGATCTGATCATGCAAGTGCCTGTGGGCACTACGGTGTTTGATATCGATACCGATGAGGTGTTGGCGGATTTAACCGAGATTGGTCAGATTGAAAAGATCGCTCAGGGTGGTTTCCATGGTTTAGGGAATACACGTTTTAAAAGTAGTGTAAACCGAGCGCCTCGTCAGACTACAAACGGTAGTTTGGGTGAGACTCGTAACGTCAAGTTGGAGCTTAAGGTTCTGGCGGATGTTGGTTTGCTGGGTCTGCCGAATGCGGGTAAGTCTACCTTTATTCGCTCGGTGTCAGCTGCTACGCCAAAGGTTGCTAATTACCCGTTTACTACGCTGGTGCCAAATCTGGGTGTAGTGAGTACTGAAAAGCATCGTAGTTTTGTTATTGCGGATATTCCCGGCATCATTGAGGGTGCGGCAGAGGGCGCGGGTCTGGGTATTCAGTTCCTGAAGCATTTGGCGCGTAATCGTATTTTGTTGCATCTTGTGGATATGGCTCCCTGGGATGGCGTAACCCCCGCGGAATCTGCTCAGGTTATCGTTCGCGAGCTTGAGAAATTTAGCCCTACCCTGGCCGCTCAGCCGCGTTGGTTGGTGCTGAATAAGCTGGATATGGTGCCTGAAGAAGAGCAGGATGAGCGTTGTCAGTCGGTGGTGGATGCTCTTGGCTGGGAAGGTCCTGTTTATCGGATATCTGCGATCAATAAAATGGGTACTAAACCGTTAGTGCAGGATATTCAGAAGTTCCTGGATGAGTTGGCTGAGCAGTTGACGGAAAATCCTGAGCTGGTCGAGCAGGAAGCTGCTGCGCGCCGATCTATTGACCGCGAAGGGCGAGAGCGGATTGAGCAGATGCGTGAAGAAGTTCGTGCGAAGCGCCGTGCCGAAAATGATTTTGACGACGATGATTACGACGATGACGATTACGACGTTGAAGTGGAGTACGTAAAGACTTAGGGGCTGTTGACTCTACCGGAGCGGTATTTGGCGAGGCTTAGGTCTTGTTTCCTGTTATAGGTCAGTTTTTTCAGTAAGGATCGCTCAGGTAGTGTGGGTGATTTTTTGAGAGAGTAATTACCAGTGAGTCAGGCGCGTAATAAGCTGAAAACTTCCCGTCGCTGGGTTGTGAAGATTGGTAGTGCATTACTTACAGATGATGGTAAGGGGTTGGATCTGGCGGCTATCGGTCGCTGGGTGGATCAGCTGGCTCAGCTGCGCCGGGATGGTGTAGAGGTTGTGCTGGTTTCCTCTGGTTCCATTGCTGAGGGGATTGTACGGTTAGGCTGGTCTAAGCGCCCTCACGAGGTTTATAAATTGCAAGCTGCCGCGGCAGTTGGGCAGATGGGGTTGGTGCAGGCCTATGAGACCAATTTCAAACGACATGATACCCATACAGCACAGATTCTGCTGACCCACGAAGATCACTCTGATCGAAAACGTTACCTCAATGCACAGGCTACTCTGAAGACTTTGTTGTCTGTTGGTGTAGTGCCGGTTGTGAATGAAAACGATACTGTGGTGACCAAAGAGATCCGTTTTGGTGATAACGATACTTTGGGTGCGCTGGTAGCGAACCTTGTTGAAGCTGATGCGCTGATTCTGCTGACAGACCAAAATGGTTTATATACAGCAGACCCCCGTTCTAACCCTGATGCAACTCTGATCTCTGAAGCGATGGCAGGTGATAGTTCGCTAGAGGCGATGGCTGGTGGCGGTGGTCTTCTGGGTCAGGGTGGTATGGCAACTAAGGTGCGTGCTGCGAAACTGGCTGCGCGCTCCGGTGCGGTGACGCTGATTGCCAGTGGTAGGGAAGATAATGTGTTGCTGAAGCTGCGGGATGGGTCTGACCTGGGGACTATGCTGGTGCCGGAGCAATCGCCTATGGCGGCGCGGAAGCAGTGGATTGCTGGGCATTTACAGGCTCGTGGTACTTTAACTTTGGATGCTGGCGCTGTGGCGGCGCTGGTTGAGCGGGGTAAGAGTTTGCTGCCTACGGGTGTGCGAGCGGTCACCGGGTCATTTTCCCGTGGTGAGATGGTCGTTCTTTCTGATGAGCATGGCAAGGTGATAGGTCGTGGTTTGGTGAACTACGGGATTCGAGATGCGCAAAAGATCATCGGTCAGCCTAGTTCTCGTATCGAAGCTTTGCTGGGATTTGTGGGTGAGGAAGAGTTGGTGCATCGGGATAATTTGGTGCTGGCGTAAGGTTCCCTTTTTTAGTTCTCTTTTTTCAGGCATAAAAAAACCGGCATAGCCGGTTTTTTTTATTGCGGGTTGCGTCTCAGAGAGATTATGCAGCCAGCTTTTTGATAGCAGCGTTCATGCGGCTCTTCTTGCGAGCAACCTGATTCTTGTTGTAAATGCCTTTAGTTACTGCACCATCCATTAAAGGCTGTGCTGCAACGAAAGCTGCTGTAGCAGCTGCGTGGTCGCCAGACTCAATAGCAGTAACTACTCTTTTAACGTAAGTACGAACCATGGAACGCAGGCTCGCGTTATTCTGACGGCGCGTCTCGGCTTGGCGAGCGCGTTTACGGGATCCTGCGGACTTAGCCACAATCCGACTCCTCTAAACTATTTAAAAGTTAATCGACGAAAGTTAGTCGATATAGAGATGCCCAAATGTTTATTATTAAACGTCTGAGCATCGAAAATTAAGACGCGAGATTATTCATGTTTGCGGTCTGAGTGTCAATAGGTAATTGAGAATAAGTCAATATATAGCGCCCGGATTTATTGGCGTTAAGCGCGGTTTGAACAAGCATTTTAATAGCTTAATGGGTATCATCATCTGCAAACCATCTGGGTGGCAGGAAAGTAAGGCATTGAGCAGAAAAGAATCGCAGCCGGACGGCTCTCAAAAAGAGGGGGGTAAAACGTCGGAACATAAGGTCACAAAGTCGCGTAGTCTATTACGCTCCAGTGCACTGGTTGGCATGATGACGATGCTTTCACGGGTCTTGGGGCTGGTGCGTGATGTGGTGGTAGCTAACTATTTTGGTGCAGGTAGTAGTGCTGATGCCTTTTTTGTCGCCTTTAAGATTCCTAACTTCCTACGCCGTCTGTTTGCCGAAGGGGCCTTTTCCCAAGCGTTCGTGCCGGTGTTGTCGGAATATCGCAGCCTGAAGGATCTCTCTGCTATTAAAGAGTTGGTTGATAGGGTGGCAGGTAGTCTCGGGTTGGTGTTGGTGTTTATTACCGCCCTGGGGGTGCTGGGTGCTCCCGTGCTTGCGGCTGTCTTTGCGCCTGGTTTCTATATAAACGACCCATTGCGATATGAGTTGGCAGTTGAGATGCTGCGTTTTACCTTCCCTTATCTGTTACTGATCTCTCTGACCGCATTTGCCGGTAGTATTCTGAATAGTTACGAGCGTTTTGCGGTACCTGCGTTTACCCCGGTATTGCTGAATCTATCGTTGATCGGTGCGGCAATCTGGATGCAACCACTGTTTGATCAGCCAGTGATGGCGTTGGCGCTGGGTGTGCTCATTGCCGGTTCAGTGCAGTTGCTGTTTCAGATTCCGTTCCTCTGGCGACTTCAGTTGCTTCCCTCGCCAAAACTAGGTTTTGATCATGAGGGTGTCAAACGCATCCTGACATTGATGGTGCCTGCGCTATTCGGTGTCTCGGTTAGCCAGATAAATCTGTTACTGGATACTTTGCTGGCGTCTTTTCTACAGACTGGCAGTGTCTCCTGGCTTTATTATTCAGATCGGTTAGCTGAGCTGCCACTGGGTGTTTTTGGTATCGCCATCGCAACCGTTATCCTGCCGAGCTTATCCCGTAAGCATGCGGAGAGAAGTACCGACCATTTTTCCCGAACATTGAACTGGGCAATGCGCATGGTATTGCTTATCGGTATGCCTGCCGCGATGGCTCTGTTGGTGTTGGCTGAGCCTCTGATTGCAACGTTGTTCCATTACGGAGAGATGGCTGACCGGGATGTGATGATGGCGGCGATGAGCTTGCGGGCTTACGCCTGTGGCTTAATGGCCTTTATGCTGATTAAAGTGCTGGCTCCGGGGTATTTCTCACGCCAGGATACTAAAACGCCGGTCAGGATCGGTATCTATGCGATGGTCGTGAATATGGCGCTGAATCTGCTCTTGATCGGCCCGCTTGACCATGTGGGTCTGGCGCTGGCGACGACGCTTGCTGCTTTCTTGAATGCCGGGTTGTTGTTGCGTGGGTTGATCAAAGAAGGCGTGTTTAGCTGGCAGCCTGGTTGGTTAAAATGGTTGTTGCGCATGGCGGCTGCGAACGCTGCGATGATAGGTTTTCTGCTGCTGCTTGCAGATAGTCCGGAGCAGTGGCTGGCGTTTGATATGTGGCAACGGATCTCGCAGATGGCGATGCTGGTTACTGGTGGAGGGCTGATCTATCTGGTGGTATTGCTGTTGCTGGGGATGCGCCTCCGGGATCTGCGCCATTAATCGGCCTATATCCCCGTTGATTGATAGCGAATATTGGTCTAACTGGGGTATAATTTCGCGCTTATTTTTATTTGCTGATGAGATTGAGGTGACATGGAGTTAATTCGGGGTTTGCATAATCTGCGTGACAAGCATAAAGGCTGTGTTGCAACGATCGGCAACTTTGATGGTGTGCATCTGGGTCATCAGCAAGTGCTGGCACAGGTTCTTCGTAAAGGAGAGGAACTCGGTTTGCCAGCGGTGGTGATTATTTTTGAGCCCCAGCCCCGAGAGTTTTTTTCGGGTAGTCAGGCTCCACCCCGGCTTACACGCTTTGATGAGAAAGTTCGTTTGCTCAAAGCCCAGGGTGTCGACAGAGTGTTGTGTCTCACCTTTAACGAACGGTTACGCACCATGAGTGCTGATCAGTTTGTCGACGAGTTGTTGCTAAAAGGCCTAGCGGTTCAGCATTTTGTGGTGGGAGATGATTTTCGCTTTGGTTGTGATCGAAGTGGAGACTACAACATGCTACGCCAGAGCGGTGAGCGTTATGGTTTCAGGGTGGTAAATACTGAGACTTTTGATGTCGATGACGAGCGGGTTAGTAGCTCTCGAATCAGGACAGCACTGCAGCACAACGACTTAGCCCTGGCTGAGACGCTGTTGGGTCGTCCTTACTGTGTTACCGGCCGGGTTATGCACGGTCAGAAGTTAGGTCGGACGATCGGTGTGCCCACGGCCAATGTACGGATGCACCGATTTCACTGCCCTCTTGAAGGTGTTTATGCGGTAACGGTTACTGGGAAAGGGCTATCGGCAGAGGGTGTGGCTAATGTAGGGATGCGGCCGACGGTAAATGGCCAGCATCCAGTACTGGAAGCACACCTGTTTGACCTTGATAGTGATTTGTACGGCCAGTTACTGACAGTGGAATTTAAAGCCTTTATTCGTCCAGAGAAAAAATTTGATGGACTGGATAGCTTGAAGCAACAGATAGATAACGATATTAAACAGGTCAGGAACTATTTTCTGACAGGCGCCTTATAAGGCCAAATTAGACGATCCAGAAGCGATACGACAATGACCGATTATAAACCGACCCTGAACTTACCAAATACTAAGTTCCCGATGCGCGGCAATCTGGCTCAGAAAGAGCCTCAGATGCTGAAACAGTGGCAGAAGATGGATCTGTACCAGAAGATTCGTGAAGTCGGCGCGGGTCGTGAAAAGTTTATTTTGCACGATGGCCCTCCCTATGCGAACGGTGATATTCATATCGGTCACGCGGTTAATAAAATTCTGAAAGATATTATCGTTAAGTCTCGTACACTGGCGGGTTTCGATGCCCCTTATGTGCCGGGTTGGGACTGTCATGGTCTGCCGATCGAGCACAATGTTGAGAAGAAGTTTGGTAAGGCTGGCGTTAAACTCTCTTACGGTGATTTTCGTGAGAAGTGCCGTGCATATGCCGCCCGTCAGGTAGAGGGACAGAAGAAAGACTTTATTCGTCTGGGTGTTCTCGGTGACTGGGAAAATCCATACCTGACCATGAACTTCGACACCGAAGCCAACATCATTCGGGCGCTGGGCCGTATCGCTGAAAATGGCCACCTGGTTAAAGGTTATAAGCCGGTATACTGGAGCGTCGTCGGTGGTTCTGCACTGGCTGAAGCGGAAGTTGAATATCAGGATAAATTTTCACTGGCGATTGATGTGCGCTTCGCGCCGGTGGATCAAGCCGCTTTCCTGAGCTGCTTTGAGGAGCTGTCCGGTGAAGGTGACGCTTCGGTGGTTATCTGGACAACAACGCCCTGGACCTTACCTGCCAACCAGGCCGTTTCTCTGAACGCTGAGCTGAACTATGTATTGGTTCAGGCCGGCAGTGAGCGGCTGTTGGTGGTTGAAGAATTGGTTGAAGATGCGATGCAACGTTACGGCATCGATGATTATGCGGTTGTTGGCCGTTGTCAGGGCGCTGCTCTGGAAAATCAGCAACTACACCACCCGTTCTATGATAAGCAGGTACCGGTGATCCTGGGTGATCATGTTACTACCGATGCGGGTACCGGTGCGGTACATACCGCACCTGATCACGGCGTGGAAGACTTTAACGTTGGCCGCACTTATGGCATAGGTACGCTGAATCTGGTCGGTGCTAATGGTGTATTCACTGAAAACGCCGGTGAGTTTGCTGGACAGCACGTTTATAAAGTTGAAGATGCGATCGTTGCTGCGCTGGAAGCCAATGATCGTCTGATTCTGAAAAACAAATTCAGCCACAGTTATCCACACTGCTGGCGAACCAAAACACCACTGATCTACCGCGCCACTCCTCAGTGGTTTATCAGCATGGAAGAGAAAGGTCTGAAGAAGGATGCGCTGGAAGCGATCAAGCAGGTTGAGTGGTTCCCAGGCTGGGGCCAAAACCGGATCGAGTCGATGGTCGAACAGAGCCCTGACTGGTGTGTTTCCCGTCAGCGCACCTGGGGCGTACCTATCGCGTTATTTGTCAATAAAACGACTGCCGAATTGCACCCGGATACTGCTAGCCTGATTGAGCAGGTGGCGTTGAAGGTTGAGCAGTCGGGTATCGATGCCTGGTTTGATCTGGATGCTGCCGAACTGTTGGGCGATGATGCCGATCAGTATGAGAAAGTGCTGGATACTTTAGACGTCTGGTTTGATTCCGGTGTGACCCATTACTCCGTGCTTGATCAGACAGAGGGTCTGCAGTTCCCTGCGGACTTGTATCTGGAAGGCTCTGACCAGCATCGCGGTTGGTTCCAATCCTCGCTGAAGACCAGTATAGCCATTAAAGGTTGCGCGCCTTACAAACAGGTGCTGACTCATGGTTTCACCGTAGATGGTGATGGCCGTAAGATGTCTAAATCTGTGGGTAATGTTGTCTCGCCCCAGGAAGTGATGAATAAGTATGGTGCGGATATTCTGCGTTTGTGGGTGGCTTCGACTGATTTCAGCTCTGAAATGACGGTTTCTGATGAAATTCTGAAACGTACCGCCGACGCTTATCGCCGTATTCGTAATACTGCACGCTTCCTGCTGTCTAATCTGGAAGGCTTTAACCCTGAAACCGATATAGTTGCACCAGAGGACATGGTCGCGCTGGATCGTTGGGCGGTAGATCGTGCGGCCTGCCTGCAGGATGAACTGGAAGGTCATTACGATCAGTACCAGATGCTGCAGGTATATCAGAAAATATCACACTTCTGTTCGCTGGATCTGGGTGGTTTCTATCTGGATATTATCAAGGATCGACAGTATACCGCCAAGTCCGATTCAGTGGCGCGCCGCTCCTGTCAGACCGCTCTGTATCATATTATTGAAGCGATGGTGCGTTGGGTGGCTCCGATTCTTAGCTTTACCGCCGATGAAATCTGGAATGAACTTCCAGGTGATCGGGCTGAGTCAGTTCAACTGGCTACCTGGTATACCGGCCTGACTAAGATGGATGATGGTGCAGAACTGGGGCGTGATTACTGGCAGCAGGTTCTGACGGTTAAAACTGCGGTGAACAAAGAGCTGGAAAATCAGCGTAACGCTGGCAATATTGGCGGCAGTCTTGAGGCGGAAGTGACTTTGTTCTGTGTGCCTGATTTGCAGGTACAGTTGGAGAAGCTGGCGGATGAGCTACGTTTCGTACTGATTACCTCGCAGGCGGCAGTACGTCCGATTGCAGAAGCTGTTGATGCCGTTGCCACTGAGCTGGAAGGGCTGAGCATAAACGTTGTTAAAACCGAGCAGGCGAAGTGTGGTCGTTGTTGGCACCATCGTGAAGATGTGGGTAGCAGTGCAGAGCATGAAGAGCTATGTGAACGCTGCGTAGATAACGTTGCTGGTGACGGCGAACAGCGAAGCTTTGCATAAGGCCTGAAGTATGACTATTCAGCGAACAGCGCTTGGCTGGCTCTGGCTGGTGGCAGTGGTTTTAGTACTGGATCTGTTTACTAAGTACCAAGCTACTAGCTTACTGCCCTATGGTGTTGCGCATCCCCAGTTGCCCGTATTTGATCTGACTCTGCTGCATAACACCGGGGCGGCGTTCAGTTTTCTGGCTAAAGCGGGAGGCTGGCAGCGCTGGTTTTTTGCCGCTATAGCGGTAGGCGTCAGCATTGTATTGCTGGTGTGGATGGCGCGTACTCCGCGTCACCAGCGTTGGTTGGGTGCAGGGCTGGCTCTGTTATTAGGCGGTGCACTGGGAAATCTTTACGACCGAATAGTGCAGGGGTATGTAATCGACTTCATTTCGCTGCACTACAAGGGTTATTATTTCCCTGCATTTAACCTTGCCGATACGGCGATTACTATCGGTGCAGCAATGCTGATTATCGATATGATATGGTTTTCTGATACTAAGAATAATTCAAACTAAAGGTCTGTGTTATGTCACAAGATATGTCACAAGGTTCATCAAAAGAGACGCCACAACTGACAATCACTCCGGATGCTAAAGTAACGTTGCACTTTGCTATCAAGCTGGAAGACGGACAGGTGATTGATTCCAATTTTGAAGGTAAACCGGCTACTTTTACGGTAGGCGATGGTCAATTACTGGAAGGCTTTGAGAAAACCCTGATGGGAATGCAGTCCGGTGATGAAGCGGTGATTGCTATTCTGCCTGAGCAGGGTTTTGGCATGTCTAATCCAAGTAATATGCAACGGCTTCCTCGGAAACAGTTTGGTGATATGGTGCTGGAATCTGGTTTGGTCGTCTCCTTTGCCGATGCCTCTGATGGAGAGTTGCCAGGGGTTGTTGCTGAGTTTGATGACAAGATGGTGACAATCGATTTTAACCATCCTCTGGCGGGTAAAAATCTTAAGTTTGAAGTTAAAATACTCTCAGTTGAGTAGGCTGGTAATTCTGTAGCTGAACCGGTTTATAAACTTTTTATTGAGTTAGGTCAGTATTTTACGGTACTGATCGTGCCGAATACATTTGGCAAAAAGTAACAGCCCTGTCTAATATAATACCTGTTGAGCGCCGTAGGCGCTTCTATAGACAAAAACAACAAGGATGTTGTGATGTGTATACAGGGATTGTTTTTTCCTTATTTTCCGTCCGTCAGTGACCAGCTGGTCTATCGACGTTCCTCTCGTTTTTATTCCTCTGCAAAAAAGATCTCTCAACAGGGTGTGAGCCTGATTGAAGTGCTGGTGACTCTAGTGCTTGTGGCTATCGGGCTGTCTGGCATGATGATCATGCAGGTCCGTGGTTTAGAACAGAATCAGAGTGCTTACCTGCAAACGCAGGCGATAGCGATGGCAGGTGATTTGGCTGATCGGATGCGCCTGAATAAGAAAGCTGCGTTGAACGACTTCTATCGGCTCGCGAAAAATGACACCGCCGCTAATTTCGCTAACCCCGCGTCTACCCCCATTGAAAAGAAACTGGCCTATAACGATCTGAATACTTGGTTAGGCTGGATTGAAACCAGCCTTCCCCTAGGTGATGCAGTGATAATTCGTAACAACCAAGTCATTCAGATCATGCTTAGTTGGGGAGGTGAGGGTGGTAAACCGGCCGGAAGTTACACCCATGAGATAGACCTAATATGAGATCTAATATGAGGCCGGTTATGGGGTCTGCCTCTCTTTCTGGTAACTATCAGTCCGGCTTAACGCTGATTGAATTGATGGTCGCTTCCGTGATTGGTTTGCTACTGACCTCTGCAATGCTGGCCGCATATGTGGCTTCAGCGCAGACTTATCAGCTTCAGGATGCGATGTCTGAAGTCCAGGAAAGTGGGCGCTTTGCTATGCATGCTTTGTTAAAAGACCTGCGTCAAAGTGGTGTCGGAGTCTCCGGTGATCTGATTATCGAAGGGGTGTTCAATACCGCAGCTGATGTTACTGCTTTTGAATCAACCCACTCTGATTTGGTCATTGTTCAGAAAAATATACGCAGTGAAATAGTCTATCTGCCTGGTCTGGAGACTGATGGTATTGCTTACTATATCGGCGCTACCGGTGTTGGGCGTATCGCACTTTATAAAAATGGTGATGCTCTGGTTGAAGGAATTTCAGAGCTGATAATCGAATACGGCGTCGACACTGACGGCGATAAGCTTGTGGATAATTATATAAAGCTCGCCAGTATGTCCGTAGCCGACAAGGGTAACGTCATCAGTGCCCGCTTTTATCTGTTAATGAGTAGTTCCGCAACGGGGGTTACCGGTAAAGCTCAGCAGCTGGCAGTCCCCTTTGTTGCTGTGGATACATCTGACCGGCGTCTATATCAGATATTTACAGCGACGGCGTTGCTTAGAAATGCACTGGTAGTGAAGGAGGGTAGCTAATGATTACTAGAACTCAGTATTTTTGCAATGCTCAGCGTGGAGCTACATTAGTGGTTGCGCTGATTTTACTTTTGGTCATGGCGTTGATGGCCTCTACTTCTCTGCAGAGTAACGTATTGCAGCTGCGGATGGCGGCCAATATGCAGGATGAAACTGTGGCCTTTGAAGCAGCAGAAACGGCTTTGCTCTATTCAGAAAAGTGGCTGTCTGAGCAGAGTGAGATGCCCGACCTGATTCACTATGATGACTGGTATACAACCAGTAACGAGTTTGTTTTTGATAGTTCAAAGAGTTCTTTGCTAAAAGAGAAACTGGGCCAACTGAACTCGGTCAGTGACTGGGAGAGTAAAGCCCAGTTGGTCACCCTGTTCGATGCTAATGCAGCTCAACTGGGTAGGGTTGATGAGCAGTCCCGGGTGACTCTGGAATTCAGGCAGTATGATGCGGATAACAAGACAGTCAAAGGCTCCTATTTAGGTGAATCAGGTTCAGGGTTATTTCGCCAGTTGAGTCGTAGTACGGGAGCGACAGGTAACAGTGAAGTGATTCTCGTCAGTGAATATCGAAAGCGGTTTGAGTATTGATGATGAGTAAAGCAGGGAGGTTTAAAGTATTACCACTGGCGGCACTCTTAGCCTGGCAGGCAGATGCGGCTGAATATAATCTGAGTCAGATTCCCATTAGTGTCATTGAGACCGCTGAGCCGAACGTGATGCTTCTGCTGGATACGTCGGGCAGTATGGGGCGTGCCCCCGGCAGTGGGGGGGCGTCAAAGATGGATCAGGCTAAATCTGCAGCTGAAGCGGTAATTAAGTCGGGACAGGGGATGAAAATTGGCTTGGCACGGCTGAATGGAAATGATGGAGGGCAGGTAGATAAAGCTTGCGGTACGAATCAGGAAGATCTTCTCGCTACATTAAACGGCTACAGTGCAGGCGGTAATACTCCGGTTGCAGAGGCTCATTACGAGGTTACCCGCTACTTCAGGGGGATGCGAGGTCACTTTACGCATACAGGTAGTAACTACCAATCGCCGATAACCAGTCAGTGCCAGAAAAATTTTACCATTGTGCTTTCAGATGGAGAGCCGACTCAGGATGGGGATTTCAGTAATCTTAATGACGCCGATGCGGGGAGTCATTTACCTAACTGGGATACAAGCGACAATGATTCATCCGCCAGGTATTTCCTGGATGACCTGGCGAAATTCGCCTGGGATACTGATCTGAGCGGTCAGGACGGTGTGCAGAATATGTATACCTATACGATCGGCTTTGATATCGACTTTCCTATGTTAAAAGACGCGGCAACCAAAGGGCATGGCGCGTACTTTCTGGCCGGTAATGAAGCTGAGCTGCTCACCTCGTTAAGTAGCATATTTACCGATATTAGTAAAAAATCATTCACAGAAACCGGTTTGAGCGCGAACAGTGGTTATGTAAACACAGGGCTGAATCTCTATCAGGCTAGTTATAATACTGCTGGCTGGTCTGGGGAACTGAGTGCTTATAGTGCGGTAGTTGATTCAATATCCGGTGATCTTGGTTTTGACTCTGTACCGGCCTGGTATTCGTCGTCATCTATTCCAGCAGAGGCAGCTCGAGTGGTGATTACTAACAGGGGCACTGCTGCGCTTCCCTTTCGCTCGAATAGGTTGAATGCTGCTGAGCAGCTAGCATTAGGTTATCCCTCGGTTGACGAGTTGGTCAGGTATATCCGTGGTGAAGAGATCGCGGGTCTTCGTGTCCGAAGTCATGCGCTAGGCGATATTGTTCATTCTAATCCTATCTATATTGGGGCATCCCGGAGCTTTAATAGCAGTGCCTCTTATCGGGCTTTTCAAACAAGCATCAAAGCCCGGGAGCCGATGGTCTATGTGGGCGCCAATGATGGCATGCTTCATGGTTTTCGGGCGTCAGACGGCAAAGAACTCGTCGCCTATATCCCTTCGGTATTATTGCCCAAACTTAAACATCTGGCCGATGAGGAGTATGAGCATCATTACTATGTTGATGGTTCACCAATGGTGAATGATGCGATGATCGATGATGTCTGGCGAACGATGCTTGCCGGTGGTTTGAATGGCGGTGGGCAGGGAGTCTATGTGCTCGATATAACGGATCCTGGCCATTTTACTGAAGCGGCGGCTAATCAGATTTTTGCTTGGGAGTTTACCGATAGCAACGACGCAGATATGGGTTACAGCTATGCTCAGCCTGCGATTGTTAAGCTTCAGGATGGCCATTGGTATGTGGCTTTCGGTAACGGTTATAACAACACTGAGCCGGATGGGCATGCCAGTACTAGCGGAGACGCAGTCATTTATTTGGCTGATCTGGCCACCGGGCAGCAGGTTATTAAACTGTCCACCAATACCGGTATAGATGAGGCTCCGGTCGGGCTTGACCGACCGAACGGTATGTCGACCCTATCGCCTGTGAGTGATGATGGGGAAACGGTCACTGCTATTTACGGTGGTGATCTTTATGGCAATGTATGGAAATTTGATCTGAGCAGTCCGGATTCCTCAGCGTGGAAACTGGCATACAAACTTTTTCAGGCCTGTAGTAGCTCAATACAGAGCAAGCCCTGTAGTGCCGGTGATATACAGCCTATTACTTCTGGTATTGCAGTGTCTGAAGATAAAAAAGGGCATAACTTTCTCTTTTTCGGTACGGGTAAGGATTTCGAACTTTCCGATAAAGCAGATGATAGCCTGCAAACCTTTTATGGAGTTCTGGATAAGAATACAGCTGTTATCGGAGGGCGGTCTGCTTTGTTAGAGCAGTCTGTCTATCAGCAAGGTTCCTTTGATATTGGTGGTGTTACCCGCGAGCTTCGGCTAACGACCAATAACCGATTGCAAAGCGCTCAGTCGGGCTGGTTTATGGATCTTCAGACTCCTGATGGCAGCGGTAACTGGATCGCCTCGGGAGAGCGAATGCTTACAGAGCCACAACTTACCGGGCTTAACGTCACTTTTGCTACAAAACGCTATACCTCTGACCCCTGCCAAACCGGTGGGGAGAGCTTTGAGACAATACTAGATAAGTACTCTGGTAGTCGGCTGAGCTATGTCAGCACTGATAATAACCGGGATGGTCAGTTTGATGACAAGGATAAAGTGATCGATACCCATGGTGATGAGGTGGTTGCATCAGGTGAAAAGCTGGGTAATGGAGCGGGGGCAACTATGATTGCTGGTGATAACTTCAATTATCGGGTGGAAGCCGGTGATCAGTCTGACTCGGATAAAAGTCCACCTGACAAAGTTCAGAAAGATCCGGGCCCAAGTGGCCGTATAAGCTGGCGTTATCTGGAGCGTGACTGATGCCACGAAAATCTGAACCTAAATTGTGTGGCTTTACACTCATTGAATTGATGATTGCAGTGGCTATCGTAGGCTTGCTAGCGGCGATCGCTTACCCCTCATATTTGCAATATATACAGCGAAGCTGGCGAGAATCTGCCCGGCTTTGTTTACTGGATATGACCCAGCAGATGGAACGGCGGTATGCTTCTGACTTGAGTTATGGGCCGATCTTAGATGCCGCTGGTAACGATATTGTCTTTACTTCTGCCTGCGCGACTAATGGTGATATGGATCGTCGCTATGGGTTTCATGGTGTTGTTAATGGCGGGTTTATTTTACTAGCTGCGCCTATAGGTGGGCAGAGTAATGATGCATGCGGGCAGCTAGGAATAGATCAGTCGGGTGCTAAATCGGTTGCTGGTGGTACAGCTGCATTGGCTGAATGCTGGTAAGTGGTTTGATGGAGCAATGGCTATGGATAGTCACACAGAAAAAGGCGTTACTTTGATAGAACTGTTGGTGGCCCTATGTGTATTAGCAATCTTGCTGACGGTGGGAGTGCCATCACTGGAGGGCTTTGTCAGCTCGCAGAAACTTGATTCCACCGTACAGCTATTAAAAGACAGCTACAGCCAGGCCCGTTACGAAGCGGTTACCCGTCAGCAATCCGTTACTCTCTGTCCTCTGGATATTGCTAGTGGCCGCTGTGGTAACAGTTGGAGTGAAGGGGTGCTCAGTTATCTCGATCTCAATGGCGATAATAGTTATGACTCTCTTCAGGATACCCGGTTGCGCCAGAATGAATTCCCCAACGGTGTGTGGGTTGACTATAAAAAGCGCCTGAAGATAAAACTAAGCCCTAGAGGAACGACAGGGGATACTGGAACCTTCACTGTGAAAATTTCAGGAGATGAAAAAGCCTTAGTGGTTTCCGGTATGGGGCGCATTAGAAGAGGCTGATATATTCCTTAATTCATCACAAAATAAGATTTAAATCAGTTACACAACTATTTGAATTGGTTTAGTCTTATTCCGTTATCTTACAACTGTTTAACTATTAGTAACTGTTTTGGGTACTTATCGGGTACGCTATTATCTTCCTGTGTCTAAAATATAAACAGTAGTGCGGGTAAATGGATTTGCTTCAGTAAGCTGTTCATAGATGAATGAGTAGAGGTGCCTCTTTTGCATAATAATAAGCAGCGTGGTTTTACGCTGATTGAATTAATGGTTGTTCTCGCCGTTGCCGGTATTCTGGCAGGGTATGTTGCACCCGGATTTCAGGAAATGATTCGGAATAATCGCATTACCGCAGATGTAAATCATTTTGTCGCCGCGAGTCATGCCG
>JAGPUU010000301.1 GCA_018067325.1 Amphritea sp. | reverse complement strand
ATAGTATCGGCTGATCCGTTACTGAGCCGATAAGCTGTCGTAACTCAGTGCCATACCGTAGAGAGGGACCCGTATCAATAAGAACCACACCATCACCGGTGACAACAAAGGCGGTATTAACAATATTGCCACCGTTTACGGGACTGAAATCTTCGGTTTTACCTTCAACTACCCAGGTATCTATAGCGATTTCCCGAGCAGTCAGATTATATTGCAGCGGTGCGCTGTATACAGAGCTACAAAGCACTAAGAGGAAAACAGCAAATAATGATTTCATCAGCGTACCCCTACAGAGCCTTCTCAAATTCATTACCGTTGTTATCCCGCATCCACAGTTGATACTTACCGGCCTGATCACTCAGGTCATCCCTAAGATCAAAGCTAATTACCGGGTTTTCAGCCACCGGCTGAGATAACTCTAAGCGCGCCAGACTCTCTTCCTTGGCATTTTTCAGTATCACCTGCTGGATATAAAACTCAGGGATCGCATCCGCCAAACCCGTATCCATTGGATGAATAACTCTGAATTTGAATCTGACTCCGCCCTTTGAGGCTAGCGGGAATGACCGACTCTGGGTCTCACCCAGATGACTCTCCCAAAAAGGACTGCCATTACCTGTAGTACTAGGAGTCGTACACCCACCACCCGCCGCATCAAGATATGCAGAACCCACATGCCACACACCTGATTGTGTGAGCACAGCAGCCCTAACGGCAGTGCCCTGCTGAACCTTAAAACGAAGCGATACTTTTGGAATCACATCTGGATGGGGGTAGTAGGTAAAAATATGCTGGATAGGATTGAGATCTGCCCAAACAACAATGCGCTCAATATCGCCTGCCAGTGCTGTAGCGTCTATCTGGAGAGGTACCTGGGTAGGATTTTCAGCGAATGCTGGAAGCAAAACTTTAACGCGCTCATCAAAGCGGTAAGGCGCTGAGCCAATGAACTGCTGACGGGTGTAATCCCACATCGGTGATTGTATTGGATCAGACTCTTCAGCCTGAACAGCAGAAACAGTGACTAGTAACGTCAGAAGTAACAACCTGATCATCATCTGCACCTCCATACATCGGTCATGTAGGCCAACCAATCATTATTTAATACTCAAAAATCTATTATTGGGCTACATCCTGATACAAACCCGGCAGCTCATAACGTAAGCCATAACGGGAATAGATTTTCTCAATTTCACCACTACGGATTAGCCCGTCCACGACCTCTTCAACAGCGTGACCCAGCTGACGGTAGCTCTGCTTTACCGCCATGCCAATATCCCATTGCTGCTTTCCCATCGACGGAAAACCATTTACTGCCAATTGATAGCGAGGGCTTCCAACTTGGCTGAGCCGCCAATCTATTTCGGCCCGCATCCCCATCACGGCGTCGACTTTGCCTTCCTGCATAGCAAAAAACGCGTCATGGATCGTTGGATAGTGGTGGGTGTTTTTTCTCATTCTTCCGCCAAAGGCCGAGGTCAGATAGAAGTCTGGCAGGCTGTCAATCTCGACACCAATAGGGTGGTATTGAAATACAGCAACAGTACCTACACGCTCAAGCTTCTCGCTGTCGAATGCCACCTGCCAGCGCTCACGCTGATAGGGACCAAAGAGCACCACTTGATCGTTGATAAGAAGGTCTAAATCACCGCGTTTAAATGCATATTCACGGTCATAAGGTACCCGCATCATCACATCAGCGAGACGTTTCATCGCTAGCGGATTTTCCTCATCCTTATCGAGATAGTGGCCTTTCCAGACATTGTTACGAAGATCATCTTCCAGATTTTCATCTGGGGTAATCCAGTGAACTTTCATCTGCAGGCCGAACGCGTCTGCAATACGGCGTCCAATCTCAATATCGACACCTGCAGGCTTTCCATCCTGCTCAAAAGAGTAAGGAGGAAAATCTTTATAGGCACCGATATAGATCGCACCACTGGCAATCACATCATCGTAATAGCGTGCCTGAACCGTACCAATCCAGCTTAGGGCCAATACGGTTATCAGGATAAGGACGCGTCTCGTTAGCTTCACTAGATCAGCCCTGCTTATTCAGTGGTCGCTACGGTTTCTAACCAGGCACGAATAGCCCACAGTGCTTCCTGGCTCAAATATTCAGCCATTTTCGGCATATACACACGGCCATCACGTACCGCACCGTTAAGAACCCGGTATTTGTACCACTCATCACCTTCAATACCCGGCTCAAGATAGCGCAGATCAGGTGCGATACCACCAGAGATAGCTTCTAAGCCATGACAACGGGCACAGTTTTGGGTATAAGCAGAAAAGCCTATCTCAACTGCAACATTATGTTTCTCATATTCTGGCGTATAAGGGTTCTCCTCAAGCCATTCTTCACCCAGTTGTTGTAGTTCATGAGTATCCATTGTCTGAGGCGTTACATCACCATGCGCCATCACTTGAGCAGAAAGCAGTATAGAAAGAGCACCTGCAGCTACAGCACCAAGGGTTTTAGTTGGCATTCTCATCACTTCACCAGTCTTATTAGAGTTTTAGTATTCTTGGATTTTCCGACTTA
>JAGPUU010000300.1 GCA_018067325.1 Amphritea sp. | reverse complement strand
TCCTGAATGTAAAATTTTCGATACAGGCCCCACAAGCCATCATTTAGATCCGTATCCGGAGCAGAGAGAACAGCTTTAAACTCATCATTTAAGGACTTGCTTCTTCCATCGATAAGATCATAAGCAAGACGATAATTGACCGGCGAGCTAGGTAATTTGTGCTCAGCCAAAACAGATAAAGCAAGTCTTAAATTTGCTGCAGCCTTATCATAACTGTCATCAAAATAAGGGTTAGGCTTGTTTTTTCCCATGGGAGATTTACTTCTTCTGCCAGTTCTAAATAAGACTATACGTCAATATGACTAAATTACAGAGAGCCTACAACACACTTTTATCTATTTAGTCAGATTAGTAGAAGATTCGTCTGAACTATCGCCCCTTAGGGGATAATGGTTAGGAATCTTTAATCATAGCAAGCAAACTCGAACGCCCCTCGCTCTCAACGTACTCTAGGAATGTACGCGCAATAACCGACATCTGCTTAGCCTGCAAACGCACCAGAAACCACTGAGTAGTGATAGGAAAGCCCTCTACAGGCAGTTTAACCAAGCCACTGCTACCACCGAAAGCAAAGGTATGCTCCGAAATAATAGAGACACCCAACCCTGACATCACCGCATGCCTGATCGCCTCATTACTCTCGATAGTCATACGTACATTCAAGCTAACGCCCTGACTGTTCAAATGATTCTGAATAGCATGTCGAGTGCCTGAGCCGGTTTCCCTTATTAGGAATGGTTCTCGGGCAAAGCGTTCCAGTGATACATCTTTCTCTTTGGCGAGCAAATGATCCTGCGGCACTATTGCGACAAGAGGGTTAGACGCAAACTGATGAAGAACCAGATCACGGTTTTCAGGCGGATGACTGAAGACATAAAAGTCATCCTCCCCAGTCTCCATCCGATCAATTATTTGCTGTCTGTTTCCTACTTTAAACTCCACATCAATTTCCGGATAGAGTTTAAGAAAGTCACCTAACAGATGGGGGATAAAATACTTAGCCGTAGTTACAACAGCCAGTTTCAGAGTACCTGTTTTCAACCCCTGCTGATCTGCCAGGTTCATTTCCAGACGGTCGAAACAGGCAAAAACCTCTCTAGCGGAAGACACGACGGCGAGCCCTGCTTCAGTAAAAACCTGCTTTCGGCCTATGTTGTTATATAACGGCATACCCACATCATCCGCCAGTTTCTTAAGTTGCATTGAAACAGTTGGCTGAGTCAAATGAAGGATGTTAGAAGCAGCCGTAATGGAGCCCTGTTGATAGACCGCTAATAAAATTTCAAGTTGTCTTAGCGTTCCGATACGTGCATGCAGTCTGGCCACAGATAAATCTCATATAGATTTTTATCTATTAATACTATAGATAATGTCAATTATTATCTATTCATAAGCTCAGGCAATATCTTTTTAAGATAAGCAATTACAGCAGAACCACTACCTGGATAGCCCAATGTCTAAAACACTCTATTGTGAGTTGGTATCTATCGCTCTGATGCTGGTCGCCGGTATTGTCATGATAGTAAACGGACTACCGTGATGGGGAATGATTTATGTTGCTGTGATACTAACCCTCTGTTCACTGGGTTTACGCCAGCTCAACGATCGCGCAGCGACAGTTGATATCTCCTATATATCCTCGTAACGAGTACCTGATGCAACTAGATGCAGTTGTCGTATTTTTCTTACTGGTGACTAGCGGTCTGAAGGGCGTTATCGCACTCGCTGAAAACGCAATTTCAGATCTGATTTGGCAATCCACACCAATACTAGCCTTCGGTGCGATTTTATCTTTAATCGCCGTCTCTCGTTTACATCGTATAGGCAATCTATTACAGGTTGATGTTACCTCTGTAGCGGCCCATTACGAATCTGGGACTTGGAAAAACAGAGACAATCGGTTGCGTGGGTACGCTGAACCTCTAGGTTCAGCATGCCTACCAGAAGATTATCAATTAGAAAAAACGTTCAGTTTAACTGGTACCAGAAAGCACTTCGCCCACACCGAAAGGTCGGACACCTTAATATGCATAATGCGCACTGCGAAGCGTTAACGCTGCAAATGAAAGATATAAAAAATCAACTATATTGAAAACACTCTAATTCCTTTAAGTAGCCAAAATAACAACTATCGAGGTTTTATATGAAAGGTATCAAGCAGGTAATAGTGATCGCAAGTCTGGCATTTACTACTGCATCAATGGCTGACACCGCTGATCAAAGCCAGATGTACAATAAGCAATATATCTCTGGCTTTCTGGCTGGTGCACAGCTAACTGATAGTGAAATAATCCGCAGGATGGAAGCGGAGAGTGAAGTTGAGCCACGCTCTGATTTTTTTAAGCGGGCATTTAAAACCCGTTTAGGTAAATCAGCAGAGTCCGTTCCTGCAACCTTCTATGCCGGCTTTTGCATCCCAGAGAGTGAGTCAACAGAGAGTGTTGTGGCACATATAGAGGAACAGATCGGTCAGCAAAAGCACACTAATTCAACCAATATGCCTCTTGTCATCTATAAAGCGATACAAGCACGCTACCCTTGTTGATATTTTAGGCTGCGACCTTCGCTTTCTGAGATTTCCTCATAGAAGGTCTGCATAGCAGACTCATCGTAAAAACTCGGATTTTGCTTCTTCGAAGAAAAGACGGTGTTCTTTTGTATGGGCTGCTTATTAAAGCTCATTCCATGTAAGTTCAGACTGAGGAAAAGAGACGAATATAGAGATAATATACAGTCATATATAGACGTAAAGTGGACGAAGTTTAGGGCCTGCTTTGGCCTATATACCCATGTAAAAAAGGTCTTTGATAAGAATATGTTCCGACGAATACACAATTAAGATGGTTAATGCGAACCACCTAAAAAGTAATTGAAAATTATATAGTTAAAGTTTTTTCGTTTTTCGACCAAAACAGTACAATGTGTATAGTTAAGCAACATCAATGTAGGGCTTATAAATAAGTCTATTGTTTGTTATCTCGCCATTCAATATGGAGTCATCCCCTCATATGAACCTGCTATGGGTCGTTCTATTGCCGCTTATAGGCACATTAGTCCCTTTGTTTACAGAACGTTTCGGCCGCAACATTTGTACTTTTTCCGTTGCTATATTACCCGCTTGGTCACTGATCCTGGTGCTCATGTTTGCAGGGGATGTATTTGATGGTCAAGATATTCGGCAATCCATAGACTGGATCCCCGCTATGGGGTTGGATCTTTCATTTCGGCTCGACGGACTTTCACTGCTATTTTTGTTATTGATTCTCGGTATTGGACTGCTGGTAATTTTGTATGCCCGGTACTACCTATCGACTAAGGACTCGATGGGGCGATTCTATGCATACCTAATCCTGTTTATGAGCGCCATGGTCGGCATTGTCATATCCAATAATTTGCTTCAGTTGTGGATTTTCTGGGAACTG
>JAGPUU010000143.1 GCA_018067325.1 Amphritea sp. | reverse complement strand
TGGCTTTTTGGTAATCCTTAATCGGATCCAATGCAGTAGATAAAGTCATGATGAAACACCCTTTATAACGCGTAACAAAGACAATCTTAAAGGCGCGAAACAGACTCACACCGATGCTCTTCACTCACGTTAGTTTTTTATATTTTTCAGGACAATCAAGGGTGGCTGAAGAAGTACATTGAACTGTATATTCGTCGCCAGTTTTGTCGTTTTTTATTCAGCACATAATCGACTTAGGTCTTATTTTGTAACTAAACGACAAAATCAATACTATTTGATTTATATCAAACAAAGAATATCCAAAAACGACTACTTCCTTATTTCACTTACCTCTAAGCGACCTCGTCACTCAACTCCCTTTTTCTTCCCTTAAAAACTAGCAGCAGTTCTTAACCTGTCGCTAAAAGAAAAACCGTCATTATTACCCCTCTTCATGGACAGGATGCCCTTCTAATGTCGTTTCTGATCAATTAGGGCGCGGTGCCGGTCAGTCTGCATCCCTCGCTTTTAATTATGGTGGTATCACACCCATTACCGGGTGATCCAATAATAAAATAATGGGAGAAGCAACCATGTGTAGCAATCATGCAAACCGTGGTGTCGTCTATAAAGGCCCGGGTGAAGTCGCTGTTGAAGCGATCCCCTTTCCAGAACTTACAATAGGTAACCGCAAGTGTAATCACGGTGTCATTCTGCGGGTTTTGACAACTAATATCTGTGGCTCTGACCAGCATATGGTTCGCGGTCGTACCACTGCACAATCCGGTTTGGTACTCGGTCACGAAATTACCGGCCAGATCATAGAGTGCGGTAACGATGTAGAATTTCTTAAAACGGGTGATATTGTCTCTGTCCCGTTCAACATAGCCTGTGGTCGCTGTCGCAACTGTAAAGAGGGCAACACCGGTATCTGCCTCAACGTAAACCCTGCGCGTCCTGGTGCAGCCTATGGCTATGTCGATATGGGTGGTTGGGTTGGCGGTCAGTCTGAATACGTTATGGTTCCCTATGCTGACTTTAACCTGTTGAAATTCCCTGATTCAGACCAGGCGATGGAGAAGATCCGCGACCTCACGCTGCTATCAGATATATTCCCTACTGGCTTCCATGGCTGCGTCACCGCTGGAGTTGGACCAGGTTCAACGGTATACATCGCTGGAGCGGGCCCTGTTGGTTTGGCGGCAGCTGTCTCTGCACAGTTATTAGGTGCGGCCTGTGTCATCGTTGGCGACATGATTGAAGACCGACTGGAGCAGGCACGCAGCTTTGGTTGCGAAACAATAGATCTACGCCAAGAAGGCGATATGGCCGATAAGCTGGAAGTCATTCTTGGAGAGCGAGAAGTTGATGCGTTCGTCGATTGCGTTGGTTTTGAGGCCCATGCTTGCGGCTGTAATCACGGTGTTGAAGCACCTGCAACGGTGCTGAACTCTGCAATGCAGATCACCCGTGCCGGTGGCCAGATCGGTATTCCGGGCTTGTATGTTACCGCAGACCCGGGTGCCGTTGATGAGGCAGCTCAAGAAGGCGCTCTAAGCATGCGCTTCGGTCTTGGCTGGGCTAAATCTCACTCATTCCATACCGGCCAGTGCCCGGTAATGAAATACCACCGTCCTCTGATGCAGGCGATCCTGTTTGATAAGGTGGATATCGCTAAGGCGGTTAACGTGCAGATGATATCTCTGGATCAGGCGCCTGAAGGTTACGCTGACTTCGATGGCGGTGCGGCTAAGAAATTCGTAATAGACCCACACGGTAGTGTAGCGGCTTAAACTTTAGCGCTGCTCCTTGCAAAGCCACCGCCCTGTCGGTGGCTTTTCTTTATCCCTTTATACCTCGATTAGTTATTCGCCCGTCAGATTTAAAACTATCAGATCCAGATTTCTTTCAGCGGGGTAATACGACTGTAGCGGTGGAGAACCTGGGCCTGCAGCAATTCTGCAGTCGCAATCGCATCGGTTAGTGCATGATGCTGACCGTAGTGCGGCAGGTTATAACGACTTCGGCTATCCCCGAGACGAATAGATTCCGGTTTGCAGCCGATCAATCGCTTCATCAACTGGCCTACTCCTCGACGGTAGAGCATCGCTTCAAGCTCCATGGTATCAACCATAGGAAAGCGGATCCCCTCGCTGATACGTCTTTGTAGCGCAGCATCAAGAAACTCACGCTCAATATAACGATAATGCACCACCACTATCCGACCTGCGATAGCTTCCAGTACTTGCTCTAAAATCCGATTCAGATCAGGCGCATCGCTCAGTTCGGTATGGGTAATACCATGAATAACAATAGATTCATCTTTCATCGCCCTCCGAGGTTTCAGCAACCAGTGCCGGGCTTCACGTAAGCGAATTCTATTCAGATCGAAAGGCACCAAGCCAATACTGATAATCTCATCGCTGTCTGCATTCAGCCCGGTGGTTTCGAAATCTAATGCAACAAAAGGGACATCAGACAGAGGCACATCCCCGGCTACCGTTCCTTGCTCATAGAATGCCCTTAAACGCTCATCCTGAACGGTGAATGCTTGTTCCTGAAATAATTCAGGCCAGTTTTCTGCTGTAGATTCTGTCACAAGAGCCACTTATTTATGGGTAACGAAATTTCAGAAAACGCTGACTATTGCTCAACACCTGAAACGCTTCTTTCAGGTTACGACGTTCAAAGTCAGTCAGATTTTCCGGTTCAACGCTGTTATCAACGTCTCGGCCAGTCTCTATATCCAAAGCCTGATGGCGAATACGTACCATCGCAATAAACTCCATCGCATCACGCAGATCATTATCCCGACCGGCTGGTAGAATACCTGCTTTAACCACATCATCCAGGCGTTCGAAGGAGTTCTGGGCTCTGGAACCCACCGCCAGCGCATGCACCCTAATCAGGTCAGAAAGAGGGGCTGTCCCCCGGCGTTTGAGATTGATTGAATTTCGGTGCTGGCCATCTTTTTCCATAACAAAGCCTTTGAAAAAACCCAAAGGCGGTTTACGACTCAGAGCATTTCGGGCCATGCTGGCAAGAAAACGCGGCGAACGTTTGGCTTTACGCACGATAAAGAGATTGAGCTGATCAGCCCAGCTCGTCTTACCAAACACGCCATCCAGATCAAAAAATATTGAACAATTTAATAGCGCTTCAGGGTCCGGATTTTCTATCCAATCGGCAAAAGTATCCTCCCATTCCCGGCGGGTTTTACGCCACAGGGGATTGGTCGCCATGATATCGCCGCTGCAGTAAACATAGCCGCAGGTATTCAATCCATCACTGACAAACTTAGCCAAGGCTTCAAAGTACTTCCCATGCTGAACCGCATCAAAACTATTATCCAGAATCAGTGCGTTATCCTGGTCGGTCATCAGTAACTGTTCATCCCTGGCCATCGATCCCAGCGCTAGAAAACAATAACGTACGGGGGGTGGCCCAAGCTGTTCTTCCGCCAGTTCCAGTAAGCGCTGTTTAAAGCAACGACCGATGACCGACATCGCACTGCCGATCATATGAGAGTTAGCGTCTTCATTAACCATGCGGACAAAACAGGCACTAATTTGTGGCTGTAACTGGGCCAACTCTTCTACACTCTGCTGCCGGAGGATATTGCTAACCAGATAAAGACTGCTTTGGGATTCATAACGAACAATATCCGACGTCGCCAGAACACCAACCGGACGACCATTTTCCAGAATTGGAAGGTGGTGCAGATTCAAGCGCAACATGATCAACATCGCTTCAAATGCATAAGCGTCTTCATTCAGAGTGATCGGTTCAGCCGTCATCACTTCGGTCACCGGCGTGTCCAGATTCAGGCCCGGCGCCACCACCCGGGTACGCAGATCCCGATCGGTGAGAATGCCAGCCACTGACTGATCCGGCTCATCATCTTCCCTGTTGCTGTCTGCAGCTTGCATAACCAGTATGGAAGACACGCCCTCATCAGTCATCCTCTGGGCTGCCTCACGGATAGTCGCAGACGCATCGAGGCAGACCGGGTCCCGGGAGATCAGCCGCGTCACTTTCGATGCCATCAGATCATTACTTTCCTGCTTACTGGAAATCGCCTGACGCAGACGGTTATCGTCCATTTCGACAAAGTAGGCAAAAGAGTCAAAGCGATCACAGAGTTCGATGAACAATGCTTCAGGGATAAAATAGATCAGTGAATCTTCCAACGCCCGCGCCGGTAGCCGGATTTTATTGTTCATCAACAGTCCCAGCTGACCAAACAGATCACCTTCACTGAGACGGTTATAGAGATCGCCGTTTCGACGATAGATCTCCACCGCACCACTGCGAATAATGCAGAGGTCATGTATTTCATCGCCAAACTGGTAGATATCATTACCAGAACGGTAATATGAAATTTCCGTCTGGCAGGCTATATCATCTACTACCTCATCCGGCAGACTATTAAACGGTGGATACTGTTTAAGAAATCCCGCAACTTCAATTTGTTCTGCTTGCATCGATGATTCCAGCTTGATCTGAGATTTTAGAGTGTGGCTTGGCGCTCTACTTAGGGACGGTGCAAAAAAAATCGCCCGTAGGCGATTTTTAGTCATTATATCTCTCTATCAAAAATCGAGAACCACATCGGTTTTTGGCACACTACAACAAGACAACACATATCCGGCTGCTACATCCTCATCGGTTATACCGCCGTTATGAGACATCTCTGTTTCCCCCTCTAACACTAGTACTTTACAGGTACCACAGATGCCCATACCACAGGCTTTAGGAATCAGCAGATCAAGCTTAGAAGCGGCGGCGTGAAGTGTTTCACCCGGGGCGATCTGAATACTCTTCCCTTTGCTGGAAAACTCAATCCTAAGCATATCCGCCTGGGTTAGCGCATCGGCTTCATCCTGAGCAATGTCAGCGTTCTCAATCGCTTCCTCTTCGACACCGACCGGCATCTCACCAAAGGACTCTTCATGATAGCGGCTCATGTCAAAACCATTAGTCTGCAGTAGTTTCTTAACCGCATTCATATAGGGGGCAGGGCCACAGCAGAACACTTCCCGCTCCATAAAGTCCGTTGCAATCATCTCCAGTTTGGACTGGTCAAGGTAACCCCGATAACCATGCCATGCCTGACCGCTTTCAATGTGTTCACAGATCAGATGCAGGCCGAAGTTACCGATTCTTGAGGCCATATGATCCAGCTCACGCTGGAAGATAATATCTTTTGGTGTACGGGCACTGTGCACAAAAGCGATATCCACATCCGCATTGGTATCAAACCACCAGCGGGCCATCGACATAACAGGGGTAATACCCACACCACCTGATAACAGCAGTATTTTCCTGGAAGGGAAATCGATACAGTTGAACTGCCCAACCGGGCCGTGTACCGCCAGTTGATCGCCCTCTTTCAAATTCTCATGCAACCAACTTGAAACCAGCCCATTAGTGTCCAGCTTCACGGTAATAGAGAAACTATAAGGCACCGAAGGCGAGCTCGAAATTGTATAAGAACGCATCACCTGGTTGCCGTCGATCTCTAACTCAAGCGTGACAAACTGACCCGGCTTGAAAAAGTACATCACCGGTTGTTCTGACATAAAACAGAAGGTACACACATCCCAGGTTTCACGGATCACTTTTACACAACGAACGTTGTGACGACCGTTGACCCAGGTCTGGGTATTTACCGGGATAAAGCTGTCGGAACCAACAGTAGCAGGGACGGTATTAGTCATGGTGTATCTCTCATCGATGCGCGGTGGTGCACCGGTTCAGTTATTGGGCTAAAAGATTGGACTCTTATAAGATGGGGACTAAAACAGCGCCCCATCAATTCATACTCATTGAGCACATTGTCTGCCGAGTCGGTTTTCGAATATTAACCACTAACGACATTTATTTGCTTATTGCGACCATCCCCGACATGCCCTGCCATTTTGGTCGATTATGTATTCGTTTTTGTCGCAAATGGTCAATCTCATAAACATAGCCTGGTAGAGGATTAACCCATGCAATACCACCATTTCGATCAGGGTTATTCCTGATCAATTTTTAGATGCACAACGGTGCCTTGAAGGATGATCCGACTGATGAACCAAAACGACCTACTCAATTCGACCTGCGCTACGATCCATGAAGCACGGAAGGAGATGGCTGAACGGCTTGAGGCACGCCCAGCCAACTACTCCCTTGACCAACCTCTGTATAACGATCCACAGATGTTTCGGATTGATGTCGAGGAGGTATTTCAAAAAGAATGGCTGTTTGTTGGTATGACCAGCGAAATTCCAGTCCGTGGCGATTACTTTACTGTTGAGGTTGCGCAAAACCCAGTATTAGTCGTACGGGATGCCGACGGCAGCGTCAATGCATTCCACAACACTTGCCGTCACCGTGGCTCGCGTATCTGCTCAGAACACCGGGGTAAAGTGGCTAACCTGGTCTGCCCATACCATCAGTGGACCTACGACCTGAAAGGCAACCTGTTATTCGCCGGCACTGAAATGGGCGACAGTTTTGAAACGCAGGAGCACGGACTCAAAAAAGCCTTCTGTAAAACAGCCGGAGGCTTTATCTTCGTTTGTCTGGGCAAAGAGGAACCAGAAGGTGACTTCGATGAGTTTCTATCTACCCTTGAAGAGTACATGGAACCCTATGATGTAGAGAACACCAAGCTGGCGGTGGAATCTAGCATGTATGAAAAAGCCAACTGGAAACTGGTGCTTGAGAACAACCGTGAATGCTACCACTGTTCAGCTAACCACCCGGAACTATTGAACAGCCTGCTGGAGTGGGATGACACTAACGATCCCCGTGCTTCACAAGAGTTCAAAGACCACTGCAAAGACCAGGCCGCAGCATGGGACGCCGAAGGCATCCCTCACGAGCACCAGAGTTTTGGCCCCGGGCTGCGCAACCGTATCGTGCGTATGCCGCTGAAGAAAGGCACTCAGGCAATGACGATGGATGGCAAAGCCGGCTGTAATAAACTGCTAGGACGCATCAAAAATCCACAAATGGGCTCCATGCGTATTCTGCACCTGCCAAATTCGTGGAACCACATGCAGTCGGATCATTTCATCGTCTTCCGGGTACTGCCAATTTCTGCTCAGGAATCGATTGTCACGACTAAATGGTTCGTCCATAAAGATGCCGTTGAAGGCGTTGATTACGATCCAGTACAGCTGCGAAAAGTTTGGGATGCAACCAACGAACAGGACCGGGTTCTCGGTGAAGAAAACCAGCGGGGTATCAACTCTGTCGGTTATCAGCCAGGCCCCTACTCTGAAACTTTCGAGTTCGGCATCGTTAACTTCATGGAATGGTACAGCGATACCGTACAGAAGAACCTGAAGGCAAAGTAAGCTTACA
>JAGPUU010000293.1 GCA_018067325.1 Amphritea sp. | reverse complement strand
TTCGAAGGTGGCGAGACCTTTACCGCCACGTTGAGCAACAACTCAGCAGGTAGCACCATTGCTGATGCAACGGCAACCGGTACTATCCTTGATGATGGCACAGGCCCGGGTCCATTCGACCCAACGGGCCCAGGTACGTCTGATGACGACCGACCAACAGTGAGTAGTGTATCAAGCCCGTCAGCCAATGAAGGTGATGTACTTGATTACACAGTAACCTTGAGCAATCCAAGTGAGTTTGCGACAACAGTTAATCTTGATTTTGATAGTGGTACCGGTACTTATGGCACCGATACAGAAACACCAATTGAGGTTTCAATCGGTGGTGGTGCATTCCAAACTGTAGTAGTCAATCTTGACGGTACCTTCAGCGTAGATCTCCCGGCGGGAGAAGCCGGTCTGGTAGTGCGTATTCCTACATTTGAAGATTCTAAGGTTGAGGGTGATGAAACAATCACTCTGAACGCATCAACTCTACAGAACAACACGCCTGCTCAGGGCACCGGTACGATTATAAATGATGATCATGCTCCAACAATTTCCTCGGTTAGTGCTGTTACTGTTTCTGAAGAAGGTTTACCGGGGGGCTTGATAGACAGCACAGGGGATCCTGTTGATAACGCAGACGATGCTTTCGGAACTGGCGCTATCAACTTCACTGATTCGGATAGTAGCTCTTTTACTCTGTCTCTGACTGGACCTACCAGTGTTACCTCTAATGGTAACCCCATTACCCTTACTTCGAACGGTGATGATGTCGATAGCTGGAGCTGGGATGCTCCTAGTCAGACGCTTACTGGTAGTACCTCTACGGGCACAGATGTTCTGACTATCACGCTTGATCCGGTTACTAGTACGGGGCCAAACAATAGTGTGTCATACACGGTTAACTTACTAGCGCCTGTTGATCATCCTGTAAACAGTACAGAGGACATTATGGATCTCCAGTTCGGAGTCTCTATTTCCGATGGTGCCAATAGTACAAGTGCTAGTTTTAATGTTGCGATTGAAGATGATCAGCCTGTAAGTGGTAATTTAAATAGCGCTATTGAAGTGCCATTGGCTTTATCGAACGTGATGTTGATTCTCGACTTCTCTGGCAGTATGCGAGGCCAAGAGTTGATCGATATGAAAGCAGCAGTTGTGACAATGTTGGATTCATACGATAACGCTGGCTATGCGGCAGTACAGATCGTTACTTTCGCTTCAAGTGCCAATATCCCTGGTGATGGTGGTTGGATTAGTGTTGCTGATGCTAAGGCTTACATTACTGGATTGACTGATGCAGACATGGGTGGTGCTACTAACTATGATGCCGCTCTAGCAGCTGCCCAGACAGCATTCGCTGAAACTAATGGTTACATCGCAGGTGGTAAGAATATATCTTACTTCCTGTCAGACGGTTCGCCCACTTCAGGTAATGAAATTGATACAACCACTGATCAGCCTGCCTGGGAATTGTTTGTCGATACCAATAATATAGATTCTTATGCGGTGGGCTTTGCAGGAGCAAATGTCGCTGCATTGGAGCCTATCGCCTATGATGGTTCAGCCTCTCCTATTGCTGAAGAAAGGCCTGCTATTAATGCTACAGCCGCAGGTACTAACCTGACAGATGCCTTACTTGCGACTGTTGCCAGCACTTTGCCTGGAAATCTTTTCGGTTCCCTGGCAACAGGTGGCTTTGGTGCTGATGGTAATGGTCACGTACGGACAGTCACCATCGATACGGTTACTTACCGCTATGATGCAAATGCTGGAACCATTACTAACGAGGCTACTAACGATGTGATAACAGCCAGTTCTTTCTCTGTTACGACATCATTGAGTGGTGTTATGTATATCGACATGGTTACTGGTGAATACTCTTATCAGGCTGATCCAACTTTTGTAACCAGCTTTAGTGAGGTCATTGGTTTTACCATGCAGGATATGGATGGTGACGTGACATCAGGTAAGGTTACACTGGATATCAGTCGTGAAGCGAAACCAGTTCCGACACTAAATGCCAATGCTGATGACGTGTATGAAGCGGATATGTTGGGTGGGACTAATAGCTCAGGAAACGGTGAAATAGCAACGGGCAATATTCTTTCTGATGACATCATTCAGAATGGTCTGACTTTGAGTGATGTTAACGTCAGTGGCGGTATTACTGTTATAAGTGGTAACCAGATAACGGTGACCACGGCAGAGGGTAATACCTTAGTGGTTGATGCCGTAACGGGTGAATACGAATACACTCTGATTAATGCTGTGGATCACGTTCAGTTTACCGATACAGGCTCTACTATTACTCTGGCTAACGATGACTTTTCGGGTTCTCTTGATGGTTGGGGTGGAAGCAACGTATCAGTAAGTGGTAATAGAATGCTTATTGACGGTAGTAATGATACTGCTACTAAAAGCTTTGATTTTGGTGATGCCTATGCCAATCAATCAGTGACTGTATCTTTTAATTTTGAAGCTACTAGCAATTGGGATGGGGGTAACGATAACTTCGTAGTGACAGTTAATGGCGCAGAAATGGTCAATGACTCACATACAGGAGGGACTCAGGCTTATTCCTTCGATATCACCCTGGATGCTCAGGGACAGGCAGACTTTGTATTACTCGCAAGCAGTAGTTCAAACAACGAAGATGCCTATATCGATAATTTCGTTATCACGGGTCCAGAGTTTGTAGCTAGTCAAACTGATGCAGTCGTGGACAGCTTTACTTATGTAGTGACTGATGTAGGTGGTACTGAATATACATCCACTGTGGATATAACTATCCATGACGATTTACCGGTAGTTAACAATAGCATCTCAGTCGCCGTTGATATTCCTGAGGCTGTTACCAGTAATGTGGTTATGACCTTGGATGTATCTGGTTCTATGACAGGAGCCGTTGGTGGTAGCACAAGATTTGAACTGGCTAAACAGGCGATGATTGATACCATCAATGTTTATGAGGGACAAGGTAGTGCCAATATTAACCTGACTCTGTTCGGTACTCAGGGAATCAACTTAGGTTGGATGACTGCGCAAGAAGCAGTGGATTATATTAACCTGCTAAGCATGGATACAGGGACTATCCAGTATAACGGAGTTGGTATTGTCGGAATGGCTGATGGATGGACTAACTACGAGGCGGCGGTTGCAGTGACTGAATCTGGTTATGCCGGAGCGCCTGCAGCAGATAAGACCGTAGCTTACTTCCTCTCTGATGGTGCACCTAGTAAAGAGTATAATGATAATACGTCCACCGTAACTGATGTAACTAATTCGAATACCCAAGATGGTGTTGGGACTAGTTATTTCGATACTGCCTATGAAAATAGTTGGAATAACTTTATCAACGGTAACAATATAGCTCTTGAAGTCATTGGCATCGGTACCAATCTCAGTACCACTTATCTGGATAGAGTTCAGGTGATTGTTGGAAAGAGCTCCCAGGTTGTTGCGGATATTACTACTCTGAGTGATGCTTTACTGTCTACAATTGAGCCGGTACTAGGAACTCTGTTCGGGTCTGATGGAGATAGTGGCATACTGTTTGGCGCTGATGGTGGTCACATACTGGAACTTAGCTACAGCGGCACAACCTATAGTTATGATTCCGCAAATCCAGTTCAGACAATCGCGTTGTCTGAAGGTGACATGGATCTGAATTTCGAAACAGGTTCCTTCTCATATACACCGACCGTTAATAACGGAACGGATATTACCGAGGACTTCATCATTAGTGTTAACGATGCTGATGGAGATAGCTCTCTTAATCAGCCTCTGACACTGCTAATCGGTAAGAATCAGACTCTGACGGGTTCTAACGCTGATGAAACGCTGGATGGTGCTGCGGGTAACGATATTCTTGTCGGTGGTGCTGGTGATGATCTGCTGATAGGTGGCAGCGGAATGGACTTCTTCGACTGGAATGGTGGAGATGAAGGGACGATAGCAACGCCAGCTAGTGATCATGTCCAGGACTTTACAGTAGCGGATGACACGTTGGATTTATCGGATATGCTTGATTCTCTTGGCCTTACCGCTTCTGGAGGAATAGTTGAGTCTTATCTGAGCCTAACTGAAAACGCCTCTAGCCAAGCTGTTTTGAGTGTTAAGGACAGTGCTGGAGGTAGTGTCGTTCAGGAGATTGTATTGGATAATGTTAGTATTCAAGACCTTAAAACTGACTTGTCTATGGACCCTGGTGCAACCGATAATGATCTTCTGAATCAGTTGATAAACGATTCAAAGTTGATTGTTTGATATTAAATGGGTGGCCCTTTTCTAAGGCTGCCCATTTTTTTACTTAGCTGAAGATAGCGAACAAACGTTTAATACAAACTCTGATTTAGATAGATAAGATAAAATTTTGAGACTTAAATTTTTTCATAAAGGCAGAACAATACAGTGACACAATCACAGTCGGACTGGATTTTTGGTACCAGTCGTGAACAGTTTGTTGATCCTTTGCTGGATGCACTAGTGCTTATCAGTAAGTACTATGGGATGCCCGCCTCTGAAGATTCTCTTAGCAGCGGTTTGCCTCTGGTTGAAAACCGCTTAACCGTTGAGCTATTTCCCAGAGCCGCAGAACGGGCGGGCCTATCGGCGAGGCTTGCGGATCAGCCTTTGTCTCAAATCCATGAACTGTTGCTTCCCTGTGTATTGCTATTAAAAGATAGAAGCTGTTGTATCCTTATGTCTATCGATAATCAGGAGGGAGTTGCTCGGGTCTTACAACCAGAAAGTGGTGACGGTGAGATCGAACTTCCAATCGACAAACTAGATGAGCTTTATTCTGGTCATCTGTTCTACATCCGTAAGAAATATCAGTTTGATAAGCGTAGTCCCGATGTTTTGGATACGCAGGAGGGGCATTGGTTTTGGGGCACTTTTCGTAGCGCAATGCCTATATACAGAGATGTACTAATCGCGTCTCTGTTGATTAACCTATTTGCTGTTGCTTCTCCGTTGTTTGTCATGAACGTCTATGATCGGATTGTGCCTAATCTCGCATTTGATTCGCTTTGGGTGTTGGCGATTGGGGTAGGAATAGTATTTGTATTCGACCTTGTACTGAAGCATCTTCGGTCATACTTCATAGATATAGCGGGTAAAAAGCTCGATCTACAGTTATCGGCAAAAATATTTGCCCGGGTAATGGGTATTAGATTAGAAGCAAGGCCGATCTCTGTCGGTGCGTTCGCTAACAATTTGCAATCCTTTGAGTCCATACGTGACTTTATCACCTCAGCGACTATGAGTGCGCTCATTGACTTACCTTTTGCGCTGTTATTTCTGTTGGTCATCTGGACGGTTGGCGGGCCACTGGTAGCAGTTCCTCTGGTTGTGATGATTATTTTGGTGGGGTATAGCCTTTATATTCAGAAACCATTAGCTAAACAGATTGAGATGACGTCAAAAATCGCTTCTCAGAAACAGGCTACGCTTGTTGAAGGTCTGACGGGTATTGAAGCGGTTAAAATTAATGGGGCTCAAAGTCAGTATCAGGTTATCTGGGAACAAGCAGTTAGTAAAATGGGGCAGCATGATATCCAGACGCGCAAACTCGCGAACGGGGCTTCGTCACTGTCAGGTTTTCTACAGCAGATGATGACCGTGGGTACGGTGGTGATGGGTGTATATCTGGTGGCTGCCGGTGAACTCAGCATGGGCGGGATTATTGCTTCTGTTATGTTAGGTGGGCGGGCAGTCCAGCCGCTGGCCCAGTTGTCGTTGTTAGCGACACGTTATAATCAGGCCAAGGCTTCCATGAGTCTTATTAATCAGATCATGGAGATGCCGGTTGAGCAAGAGGAAGGTAAGAGCTATGTCAGCCGTCCAAAGCTTCAAGGCAAAATTGAGTTTGATAAGGTTAGTTTTGCTTATCCAGACCAGCAGAATTACGCACTCAATGATATTAGTTTTTCCATAGAGCCGGGTGAACGGGTTGCTCTTATTGGCGGAATCGGTGCAGGTAAGAGTTCGCTTGAAAAGCTGATCCTTGGGTTATATCAGTGCACAGAAGGGGATATTCGAATTGATGGAGTGAATATCGCACAACTGCACTCTGCTGATCTGCGTCGAAACATCGGTTGTGTGACTCAGGATATCCATCTTTTCTTCGGTAGTATCCGCGATAATATTGTTATGGGGGCTCCTTTTACCAGTGATGAACATCTATTGCGTGCTGCTACATGGGGTGGCGTGACAGAGTTTACTAACCATGACCCGGAAGGGCTTGAGCGTCAGGTGGGTGAGGGTGGTCGTCAGCTTTCAGGTGGTCAGCGACAATCGGTTGCAGCTGCCCGGGCGATGGTGATGGACCCACCAATTTTGCTGCTGGATGAGCCGACAAGTCAACTGGATCGTAAATCTGAGCTTCGGCTCATCAATCGATTGAAAGAGCTTGATCGAAGTAAAACTGTAATTCTGAGTACCCATAAATCGAGTCTCTTGGATGCAGTGGACAGAATTATAGTATTGGAGAATGGTCGACTACTCGCAGATGGTCCAAAAGCAGAGGTTGTTAACTGGCTTCGTGACGGTGTTAATCAGCAGAACGCTAAAAAGGAGGAGAGCTCCTGATGAGTGAACAATCTGTCAATAAGATTCAGTCATCACCAGAAAATGGGCTTTCGAAGGCAAAAGATGCTTTTAGTGCGATGGCAAATGCTAAGCACGATCAGCCCGTTGTCGATAACGAGCTGCATGATTTTATCGATAACTCTGCGGCCAGTGTTTTACTGGATACTCCTCAAAGTTCAAGGATACTTTTATGGGGTGTGGTTTGTTTTGTCATTATTGCGGTTGTCTGGGCATATTTTGCTGAGTTAGATGAGATTACAAGAGGAGAGGGAAGTGTTATTCCTTCACAGCAGATACAGGTAGTTCAGTACCTTGAGGGTGGCATACTTAAAGAACTCTTTATTAAAGAGGGTGACAAGGTTGAGGCAAATCAGCCTCTGCTTCTCGTAGATGAAACTAAATTCTTATCGGATTACCGGGGGCAGGCTCAGGAACAGGCTTATCTGGAGATATCAGTTGCTAGGCATAAAGCTGTACTGGCCAGTATTCTGATTAGTAGTGACCCTGCAAATGGAGACTGGCAGGAACAGGCCAGGGTTGAGGTTCAACCGATTAGTGTTGAAGCTGAGTGGCAAGTGCGTAATCCAGAGTTGTTAGGGCGGGAGCAAGCGCAGCTTGAAGAGTATCTGCGGAATCTAACGAACCAGTTGGATATTCTGGGTCGGCAGATCCAGCAACGTGATCAGGAAGAGAAAGAGCTAGACTCTAAAATAAGTTACCTGAATCGTACTTATAAACTCAGTCTGAGAGAGATGGCGATGACCCGCCCTTTAGCTGATCAGGGAGTTATTCCTGAAATTGAGCTGATCAAACTGCAAAGGGAGGTCAATAGTTACAAACAGGAGCTGGAAGGTGCCAGGCTGTTGTTACCTAAAGTTCGCCTAAGTATACAAGAGGCTGTTGCGAAACGTCGTGAAATCGCGTTAAATGCACGCAGTGAAAGTCAGCAAAAACTGAATGAAAGTCTGGCGCAACTTAAGCAGAAAACTGAATCTCAGGTTAGCTTCAGAGACCGGGTAGATCGAACCACAGTGGTTTCGCCTGTTCACGGAACAATTAAAACTATTTCAGTCAATACTATCGGTGGCGTTATCCAGCCAGGCATGGATCTGGTTGAGATTGTTCCTACTGAGGATCATCTTTTAATTGAAGCGAAAGTTTCTCCTAAAGATATCGCTTTTCTCAGGCCGGGGTTAGATGCGGTGGTTCGATTAACGGCATATGATTTTTCAATATACGGTGGGCTGAAAGGCACGCTGGAACATATTAGTGCAGACAGTATCGAGGATGAGCAGGGGAATATTTATTACCTGATCAGGGTGCGAACTGGCAATACAGACCTTGGCAGAGGTACCAACTCTCTGCCAATTATTCCGGGTATGATGGCAACTGTTGATATCATGACCGGTAAAAAAAGTGTTTTAGATTATCTGCTTAAGCCTATTTTCAAGGCTCAGCAGCAGGCATTACGAGAACGTTAACGTTGAAATGGACTTTATCCGGGGGGAACGGTTCAATGGGAAAGATTTATAAGTTCGGCACACTGGCTTTGCTGGTATGGTCGGGGACAGTTTCGTCACAAACTTTGATTGAGGCAGCATCCTACGCAGTAGGAAGCTCTCCAGATGTGGCGATTGTTAAAAGTCAGTATCTAGCTAGAGTCGAGCAGATCGGTGTTTCAAAAGCGGGTTACCGACCTACGGTTGATCTTGCTTTAGGTTGGGGTGGAGAGCGTACTAACAGTCCGTCAACCCGAGCTGCCGCTGGGTCAAATGGTTCTAAATTTGTTAATTTGGAGCGGCATGAAGCATCTCTAACCATGAGTCAGCTTCTATATGACGGTTTGCGTACCAAAAACGATATTGATCGCACTCAAGCTGAAGCTGGGGCACAGCGCTTTCAGTTGTGGAGCACTGCGGAAAATACGACTCTAGAAGTTGCTGACGCATATATGACAGTTATTCATGCTCAGGAAGCATCTGTATTGGCCGCGGCAAACCTTGAGGCACACATCGAGATTTTGGATGGTATTCGTAAACGTTCAGAACACGGTCTTGGGTCAGCTTCAGATCTTTCTCAGGTAAAAGGCCGTTTGAGTCGGGCGCATTCGAATTATCTGGCGACGGATAATAATGTTCTTGATGCTAAAACACGCTATTACAAAGTAGTAGGTCAGGAGCCACTGGGTCTTAAAAAACCAGATGCTGTTGATCAAAATATGCCTGCCTCATATGAGCAGGCGTTGGACCGGGCCGGTAAAATTCACCCAACTCTGCTTTCTGCGCAGTGGGATATGGATGCTGCGGTTGCTCAGTTGAAAATGAAAGATTCAGATTTTCAGCCTGATGTACGTTTAGAGCTAGGGGGAACATTCAATAACAATCTCGACGGAGCGCCGGGTTATAGCAATGATCTGACCGCAATGATCCGCATGCGTTATAACCTTTTCAATGGTAATGCAGATACACACCGTCAGAAAGAAGCTTATTATCAGTTGATGGAAGCAAGCGCGATTCGTGATCGTGCGCAGCGTGAAGTAGCTGAAGGAATGAGTCTTTCCTGGAACGCTTATCAGTTGCTGGAACGTCAAATGGAGTTTCTTGAAGCTCATGTTATCGAAGCTGAAAAAACCCTCGATGCTTATAAGCAACAGTTCAAACTAGGTCGTCGTACTTTGGTGGATCTGCTAGATTCAGAAAATGAACTTTTCGAATCTCGTCAGAAGTTGCTTGAGGCGGATAAAGATCGTGTTCTGACTCAGTTCAGGGTACTGAATGCTATGGGTGACCTGTTGACAGTATTGAATTTGAACCGTGAATCTATTCTGACCAGCGAAGAGCAGGAAGAGATCGCTTATCTTCAGAAGTAAGACTTAATGTTGCTGTAGTCGGTAGGCTACAGCAATATTCCTCCTTGTAACGTAAGCTGCTAATTCTATTAAAATCCGCTATAATCGCCGTCTTTTCTAACAGCCCTTTTGAATGTGAATATGAGCGAAGAACTGGCAAAACAGCAGAAAACCCGGGTTAATAAACTCCAGAAACGCCTGCGTCGTGAAACCGGACGTGCTATCGCAGATTTTAATATGATCGAAGATGGCGATAAGGTAATGGTCTGTCTTTCCGGTGGCAAAGATTCCTTTGCAATGCTCGATATTCTAATGAATCTCCAGAAAAGCGCGCCAATCAGCTTTGAGATTGTTGCGGTTAATCTGGACCAAAAACAACCGGGCTTCCCTGAGCATGTTCTTCCAGCGTATCTGACTGAAATTGGTATACCTTTTCATATCGTTGAACGAGATACCTACTCTGTCGTAAAAGAGTTAGTGCCAGAGGGGAAAACTACCTGTTCACTCTGTTCCCGTCTTCGTCGTGGAACCCTATATGGGTTTGCTGAAGAGATTGGTGCTAACAAAATTGCGCTTGGTCATCATCGTGATGACATACTCGAAACCTTTTTCCTGAATATGTTCTATGGCGGTAAACTCAAGTCGATGCCGCCAAAACTGGTGAGTGATGATGGTAGGAATATGGTCATTCGGCCATTGGCTTATGCTCGGGAAAAAGATATAGCTGCATACGCAGAGCTACGTGAATTTCCGATTATTCCCTGTAATCTCTGTGGTTCTCAGGATGGTTTGCAGCGTCAGGTTATCAAAGAGATGTTACAGGGGTGGGATAAAAACCATCCGGGCCGTATTGAAACGATGTTTCGTTCTCTAAGGCATGTAGTTCCCTCTCACTTGGTCGATACTGAACTGTTTGATTTTAAAAGCTTAGAACGGGGCTATCCTCACGGAATTACAGATCATAATGTTGCTGTAAACAGCGAGGCTGCAGGTCCTGTTCCTGAAATGATCGATATTCTTTCTCTATGACCAGTATTTTTATTAATGGATTTTTTCCTAAGATAGGGACTAATAGCTGATGAAAATATGGGTTGATGCAGATGCTTGTCCTAATGTGGTGAAGGATATTCTTTACCGTGCAGCAGAGCGTTTGGCGGTAGAGATGACCCTAGTGGCTAACCAGTTTTTGAGTACGCCGCCATCAAAAGTTATTAATGCTGTACAAGTGCCCGCTGGTTTTGATGTCGCTGATAATTATATTGTGCAAAAAAGTCAGCCTGGTGATCTTATTATTACCGCGGACATTCCGCTTGCTGCTGAAGTGCTCGATAAAGGGTGTCACGCATTGAACCCTCGCGGGGAGTTCTATACGCCTGAAAATATCCGTCAACGCCTCAATATGCGTGACTTTATGGACCAGCTGAGAAGTTCCGGCATTGATACCGGTGGTCCAGGTAAGTTGGGGCAGCAGGATAGACAATTGTTTGCTAATCAGCTTGATCGTTTTCTTTCGAAGCACCTTCGCAGTTAAACCCTGATAAGTTAACTGGCCTCTATTTATTGTTCTGACTAATTGTGTTTTTGGTTAGGGTATAAGGGAAAACCTTTATTTTTATTCTCATTTGCTCTACCTTCTTGGTTATTAAATAACAATAACTGAGGTTGCTATGAGCGACGCACTTCTTATCCGAGAAGACTCTGACGGAGTCTGCCAACTGACGCTTAACCGTCCTGGCGCATATAACTCTTTGTCTATGGAGTTAATGGAGGCGCTTATCGCCACTTTAGATGATATCGCTGAAGATATTTCTGTACGTGTAGTGGTGCTACAGGGTGGCGGTCGTGGTTTCTGTTCTGGTCATGATTTGAAGCAAATGCTGGGTGAGGGGGAAGAAGCGTACTACCAGTGTACGTTCGATACCTGTTCTGCGTTGATGCAGCGTATTGTCAATCTGCCTATTCCTGTGATTGCTCAAGTCCACGGAGTAGCAACAGCTGCTGGTTGTCAGCTGGTAGCCAGTTGCGACTTAGCCGTAGCTAGTGAAAAATCTCGTTTTGCGACCCCCGGAGTAAATATTGGTTTGTTCTGTTCGACACCAATGGTTGCGCTTAGTCGGGCTGTCAGTAAAAAGCATGCGATGGAAATGCTGTTACTTGGCGATATGATTAGTGCTGAGCGAGCCTGGGAGATGGGTTTGGTTAATTGGGTTGTGGAGGAAGAGCAGTTGCAGCAGAAAGCTCTGGAAGTGGCAGGCAAAATTGCAGCAAGTTCTCGTAAAGCGGTTTCAATAGGCAAGCAGGCTTATGCGCGACAGATCGAGAAAACCCTTAGTGAAGCATATGAAGAGTGCAGTCAGGTGATGACTGGAAACATGATGACTCATGATGCGGGTGAAGGCATTGATGCCTTTATCAATAAACGTAAGCCAGATTGGCAGCATCGCTGAGGAGAAAAAATCTTGTAATAAAGCCGCAGAATCTTCTGCGGTTTTTTTTGCACTGTGATTATCTATTAGTCGAACAGGTGGCGCATTTCAATCAGACTCTGTTATTATATTTGCATAAAGTAATAAGCTTATAACAATAAGAAATATAATAAGGTTCTAATCAATGAATATTGAATATAGAGCCTGGCGCTCTAAATATCAGCTAGACATTGGTCGAGTTTTCTTATATTTCTTTTCTCTATAAGGTTATTTCAAATAATAATATAAAAGTGTTCTTATGCCTTGTGCATATTGAACAAACTGTCTGGAGGCGTGGATGTCCAATCGGATTAAGAATCTGTCGACCCGCGAGCTAATGGCTCAATTAGCAAAAGAATCTGAAGGTTTATCAATTTCCGATCGTCGGGATTTTCTCAAACACGGAATGCTGGCCGCTGGTGCTATGACCGCGACGACATTTAGTGGTCTGGCTGGTGCAACTGATGCTAAAAACCTTCCGCCAATGGAGCCTGAGTGGGGGCGTCGTCTGGGTGCTGGTGTAATCGATAAGCCCTATGGCGAGCCGTCAAAGTATGAAAGTGGAGTGGTTCGTCGAACTGTTCCCTGGCTAACGGCTGAATCTATTGCCTCTATCAGTATGACCCCAATCCAGGATCTGAAAGGTATTATTACGCCAAATGGGCTTGTCTTTGAACGTTATCACGCAGGTGTAGCGCAGATAAATCCGCAAGAGCATCGATTGATGATCCATGGCCTGGTTGATCGCCCCATCATTTTTACAATGGAAGATTTGATGCGTTTTCCATCGGTATCTGAGATCAAATTTATTGAGTGTCCAGCCAATGGTGGCATGGAGTGGAAAGGCGCGCAGATGGAGGCATTGCAGTTTACTCACGGTATGTTGAGTTGCTGTGAATGGACTGGTGTTCCACTGAGGGTTTTGCTCGAAGAAGCAGGAGTAAAACCTGAAGGTAAATGGATACTGGCGGAAGGGGCTGACGGCTCCCACATGAGCCGCTCTATCCCTATCGAAAAAGCTTTAGATGATACCCTGGTTGTTTACGCTCAAAATGGTGAGATGCTTCGACCTGAACAGGGTTACCCGCTGCGATTGTTAAACCCAGGCTGGGAGGGCAATACTTCAATTAAGTGGCTGCGTCGAATTGAAGTAGGCGATAAGCCCTGGTACCAGCGCGAAGAAACCTCTAAGTATACCGACCTTATGGCAGATGGACGTGCACGCAAGTTTACCTTTGTGCAGGAAACTAACTCGGTTATTACCAGCCCATGTCCGGAAAAACCGATTATAAAGAGTGGATTGATCGAGATTGAAGGCCTTGCCTGGACGGGCAGAGGGAAGATAAAGCAGGTTGATATCTCTTTTGATGGCGGTATCAGTTGGGTACCTGCAAAGCTAAAAGGCCTAGTGCTCGATAAGGCGCTAACCCGTTTTAGTCTAGTCACTAAATGGGATGGGCAACCCTGGTTGCTGCAGAGTCGGGCGGTCGATGAAACCGGTTATGTACAGCCAACTCTGCGCCAGTTAAGAGAGGCTCGTGGCACGAACTCTATCTACCATAAGAACTCAATCCATACCTGGAAAATCGAAGCAAACGGAGAGGTTAAAAATGTTCAGATTAGTTAAAACGACTCTCCAAGTTACTGCTGTTTCTACAGCTCTTTTGATGACTTCAGGTGTAGTGAATGCGGCTGAAAAATATGGTTTTGGCAAGACCGCTACCGATGTAGAAATTCAGGGTTGGGATATTGATATTCGTCCTGATGGAATGGGCCTTCCGAAAGGAGAAGGATCGGTTGCAGATGGAGAAGAACTTTATGAACAGCTCTGTGCTACCTGTCACGGATTGTTTGGTGAAGGTGAAGGGCGCTGGCCAGTGCTGGCAGGTGGTGAAGATACTCTGCAAGAGGAGCGACCAGTAAAAACAGTTGGTAGTTACTGGCCTTATGCGAGCACCCTTTATGATTACATTCGCCGGGCAATGCCGTTTACTGCGCCTCGTTCATTGAGTGATGATCAAACGTATCAGCTAGCAGCCTATGTGCTTTATCTGAATGAAGTTGTTGATGAAGAATTTGTTGCTAATAAGGATACGTTGGCAAAGGTTGAAATGCCTAATAGAGAAGGTTTCTTTGTTGATCCACGGCCTGATGTAAAGAATGAGCGCTGCATGGAGAACTGTGCTGATCCTTCTAAGCTAAATATCGTCGGAACGGTGGCAGGTATTACTCCGGTAGGGCACTTTGTTGAAGGAGCTGATGCGCCTGCAGCGTCACATCATGGTCAGGAGCTTAAAGAGCGAAAGATGCAGGGTGAAGATGTTGCAGAAAGCACTACACATGCAGTTTCTCTGTCTGAAGTTGCTCAAGCCGGGCGTGAAACTTATGATAATGCCTGTCAGGCCTGCCATGCTTCTGGTCTTGCGGGTTCTCCAAAACTTGGAGATAAAGCTGACTGGAAAGTACGAATTGAACAGGGTATACCGGTACTTGTAGAGCATGCTATTAATGGCTTTACTGGCAGTAGCGGTATTATGCCACCTAAAGGTGGCCGGAATGATTTGGCTGACGAACTGGTTAATCAGGCGGTTACTTATATGGTGGAGTCAAGCCAGTAATAGAGGATTAAACGCGGTCTCGCAGAGGCTGTTTTTAGTATAAAAATAACAAAAAAAGAGAACGGTAATTCCGGAGGAATGCGAATGCGTAAGCTGAAACCCTTGCTATGTGCGACAGGTTTACTGGCGATGCTGTCAGCAGGTTCTGCTCAGGCTGCAGGTCAGGAGGAAATGATCGAGATGGGTAAAGCGGTATATCTGAATAAATCCAGAGGTAACTGCGTATCTTGTCACCAGATCAATGACCCTGATGCTACTCAGGCAGGTAACCAGGGGCCACCTATAGTGGCAATGAAACAGCGGTTCCCCGATAAGGCTGTGCTGCGTGCACAAGTGTGGGATGCGACTGTTAATAACCCAATCACCATAATGCCCCCATTGGGTAAGCACTGGATTCTCTCAGAAGCAGAGATCGATGCTGTAGTCGAGTATGTTTACCAGTTTTAACCGATTGTGCAAAAGAATAATCAGATGCACCGATAGATAGAGGATTTGAAGAATGATGAATCGTCGTAAAGTAATTAAAGCTCTCGCCACCGGTGGCGCTTTGATTGGCGCAAGTGTGTTGATGCCAGGTCTGGCTTTAGCAGGATGGAACAAAGAAGCCTTTGGTTCAGAAAATCAGGGGATGGCTATGAAATCACTGTTGGGCGCTGAGCCGGCAGCGAGCGCAGACGTCAGCCTTAAAGCACCAAGCATTGCTGAAAATGGGGCTGTTGTTCCTGTTACCGTGAAGACCGCAGTAGCAAATGTCGAGTCGATCAGTATTTTTGTTGAGGGCAACCCAACACCTTTGGTGGCGGAGTTTATGATTCCGGCAGGAACTAAAGCTGAAGTATCTACCCGTATTCGTATGGGTAAAACTTCCAATATTACCGCAGTAGTGAAAGCTGATGGGCAGCTTCTGAGTGCATCTCAGGAGACTAAAGTGACTATCGGTGGTTGTGGCGGATAATTTAAGGCTTTATTGAAGAGGAAAGAATCATGGCTGGAATTATGAAAGTTAAGGCTAAGTCAAAAAAAGAGATGACTAGCGTCAAACTGATGGCTAAGCACATTATGGAAAGCGGTCAGCGTAAAGATAAAAAAACTGGAGAAGCGATCCCTGCAATGTTTTTGCAAGGGATAACCGTTCAGCATGGTGGTAAAACTGTGTTTGAGGCTAATCTGGGGACCGCTGTATCTAAAAACCCATACCTGGCATTTACCTTTGCAGGTGGTGCTAAGGGTGAAGAACTAACCATTAACTGGGTTGAAAGCACAGGTAAGACCGGCTCTGAAACTGCCGCAATTAAATGATTTAGGGGAAGGCTTCGCGGAAAGTCTGAATCCCTATTCTCCTTACCTGTACAGCTGTGGAGTGTGTTGATGAAAATAATAAAAACGATGGCATTCGGCGTGGGGCTTGTTTTGAGCGCTCAGATATCTCAGGCTGCTGATTCCGGTTTTACTCTGGAAACTGTTAACCCTGAGGCAGATCGCGTTGCCCTGCAAAACTACTTTAAAAAGCGTTTTCCTGATGCGGAATTGAATGATTACGTCAATGGCATCTATGCCGTTGATTCTAATTCAAGAGAGCAGTGGGAAGAGATAGAAGAGTTTCCTCCATACGAATTTGCGGTTGAGGAGGGCGAGGTTCTGTTTAATACGACATTCGCTAATGGCAAAGGTTATGCCGACTGCTTCGAAAACGGTGGTATAGGTATCCGTCAGAATTTCCCTTACTGGAGTAAGGAGGAAGGCACAGTTAAAACTCTTGAGATGGAGATCAATGAGTGCCGTGAAGCCAATGGTGAGAAAGTACTTAAATGGAGTAAAGGGGATATAGCCAAGGTTTCAGCGTATATGGCCTGGACCTCTCGCGATCAGATCATCGATATTAAGCTTCCCGAAAATGATGCTGGCGCTATGGCTGCTTATTTGGATGGTAAAAAGTTCTTTTACGCCAAGCGTGGTCAGTTAAATCTCTCTTGTGCTAATTGTCATGTGCAAGGTGCAAACATTCGTATCCGTGCTGACCTGCCAAGTCCGCAGCTTGGTCATACAAGCCACTTTCCAGTGTTTCGCTCTAAGTGGGGTGAACTAGGTACTCTGCATCGTCGTTATTCGGGTTGTCATAAGGATTCCCGCTCCCATCCACTTAAGCCGCAGACTGAAACTTTCCGTAATCTGGAGTATTTTCAGAGTTATATGAATAATGGTCTGGCTATAAACGGCCCTGGCGCGCGTAAGTAACTCAAAGGAGAACGAATCATGAAAAAGGCACTTATTTTAGTTGCTGCATTGACGCTGGTTCCGACTTTCGTTGCTGCGGAAAGCTTTGAAAATGCATATTTACAGGCACGGGCTATGTATGGCCCGGGTGCTGTTTTTGAATGGAATGGTAAACAGTATGCCGCTGTTCACGAGGAGGAAGCGGAGGCTGATATTGCAGCGACGGCTGAGAATGCTCGGATGATGGTTGATAAAGCAAAGGCGAAAAATAAAGAAGTCGCCGAGCTAGGGTTCGAGTGGAAACTGACTCGAGGGATTATCAAGGATGCAGAATCAGCTTTAACTACTGGAGAATATCGCAAGGCTCTGGATCTGGCTGCACAGGCCAAATACCATGCGCGAATGGGTATCAAACAGTATCACTACGCCCAGTCAAACTGGCAGCTTTCCGTCCCTCAATAAAGGGGCCTCATCATAACTGCGGCCAATAGGCCGCAGAACTCAATCTGTATCTATTCAGGTATTAGCTATGTCAATGTCACGCCGTGAATTTGCCCAGTTGATGGGGCTGGCTGGTGCAGCCGGAATGCTTCCGCTACAAGGTTTTGCTGCTAAGAAACAGTCTTCAGAGCTCTACGAGGTTCCGAGTTTTGGTAATGTAAGATTACTGCATATTACTGATTGTCACGCTCAGCTTATGCCGGTCTATTTTCGTGAGCCCAATGTGAATTTGGGTATTGGTGGAGCACGGGGAAATGCTCCTCATTTGGTTGGTGATAAACTACTAAATCATTTTGGAATTCGGGCTAACTCACTGGAAGCCCATGCGTTTACTAGTCTTAACTATGATAGCGCAGCACTGAAATACGGTAAAGTCGGCGGCTTTGCTCACATCAAGACTCTGATAAATCGTTTGCGGCAGAGTTATGGCAGTGAAAATACCCTGTTGTTGGATGGCGGGGATACCTGGCAGGGATCTGGAACTGCATATAAGACCCGGGGAATGGATATGGTTGAAGCATCCAATGATTTGGGTGTTGATATTATGACGGGTCACTGGGAATTTACTTATCATCAGGAAGAGGTGTTGAAAAACATCAAAGCCTTTAAGGGTGAGTTTCTGGCTCAGAACGTATTTATTACGGAAGATGCTTTGTTTGAAGGGGCGGATGATTATATCCACGATGAGGATTCGGGTCGTGTATTTAAACCCTATACCATTCGTGAAATGGGTGGTGCACGTATAGCTGTTATTGGACAGTGCTTTCCGCGCACAAAAATTGCTAATCCAGCCCGTTTTATTCCTGACTGGACCTTTGATATCTATGATGATTCATTGCAGGAACTGGTCGACGAGATTCGTGGATCGGAATCGGTGGATGCGGTTATCGTCATTTCTCACAATGGTATGGACGTAGATTTGGAAATGGCCCGTCGGGTCAGCGGAGTCGATGTGATTCTGGGTGGTCATACCCATGACGGCATACCCGCGCCAACGATTGTTAAAAATAATGGCGGTAAGACGCTGGTTTGTAACGTCGGTTCCAACGGTAAGTTTGTCGGGGTGATGGATCTAGACATACGTGCAGGCAAAGTGCAGGATTTCCGTTACCGTTTGCTGCCGGTGTTCTCAGATCTGATTCCCGCTGATTCGCAAATGACAAAATTAATCGAAGATATTCGAGCACCGCATATGCCTTGGTTAAGTGAAGAGCTGGCGGTGGCTGATGAGCTGATGTTCCGTCGAGGTAACTTTAACGGTACCTTTGATCAGGTAATCTGTGATGCGTTACGAAATGTGAATGATGCGCATATCTCTCTATCACCTGGTTTCCGCTGGGGTACAACAGTACTCAAAGGTCAGATGGTAACGATGGAGCATGTTCTGGATCAAACCTGCCTGACTTATCCGGAAACCTACGTCCGGGAGATGAAAGGAGAGGAGCTGAAGCTTATTCTGGAAGATGTCGCTGATAACCTATTCAATCCTGATCCGTATCTGCAGTCAGGGGGAGACATGGTACGGGTGGGCGGATTCGATTATGTCTGTGATCCGACTCAATCGATCGGTAAGCGAATCAGCGAGATGACCTTGGATAACGGTGAGAAGGTAGAGGCTTCGAAAAGTTATAAGGTATCAGGTTGGGCAACGGTGGGTTCTCGTTCAGAGGGTGCTGATATCTGGGATGTTGTGGCAACCCATCTGCGTGACCGAAAGGTTGCGAGTATTGATAAACTCAATACCCCTAAGCTAAAAAATGTAGGGGGTAATCCAGGCATCATGGATTACAGCTGATGAGATAGATAGCTGAATATGTAAACGGGGGGCTATATGCTCCCCTTTTTTATGGTTCTTATCACGGTAGAGGTGAAAGCGGTTCTACTCTCTGAGGGCATCCGCTAGAATGGGCGCACAAGTTTGAGGGATAGGTTTAAGGTGTTGGTATGAAGGGTATAACTGTGAACCGAATCGCGATGCTTGCTCTTCTGAGTATCTTTACATTAGCCGGTTGCAATGCTGCAGGAGTTCTGCCAGATCAGAGTGCTACGATGCCTGAAACGCCAGTAGTAGCCCCGGTTGCATCTTTTGATCAGGCAGCTCAGTTTGAACAGCTCAATGGGCGTATTACACGGCTGCAAGAACAGTTTCTAGAACTTAAGGTCCAAAATAGTGCGGTTGCTGAGCGGGTACAGTTGTTATTAACTCAGTTTCAGGTCTTGGCCCAGGCGGTGAAGCAACCCCCGGTACAAACCAATCAGGCACCTGTTGCTGATACTTCAGAAATGATGCAGCGTCTTGACCAGCAGTTAGTTGAGTTGCAGCAGCTTGCGCCTGAATTTGGCGGCGGAGATCCGTTTAAACTGGCGACCTGTTATTCAGCAAAAGGAGAGTGGAAGCTAATTCGTTACAATCGCTTTTCTGGAGAGAGCTGGATATCTACTGCAAATAGCTGGGAGCCTCTAACGGAAGAATTAACACCCTCTATCTCTTCTTATGAGGTGCAACTACTGCCGGCAAAAGGTGACGTGAAAGGTTATGTGGCAGCCCGTGTTGATCAAAATAGTGGCGATACCTGGTGGTTGAATCAAAAGACCTGGGTTAAATATCAGCAGTAATATCAAAGATAAATTATGACAGAACGTACTACTGAAAGCCTGACGAGACTCTTTAATGATTTATTCAGTGAAACGCTGAATACGGTTTTGGTCCGGGGGGATGATGAGCCTGTCTATCTTCCTGCGGATACAGAGTTTCCTCAGCACAGAGTTATTTTTGCGCATGGTTTTTTTGCCAGTGCACTACACGAAATAAGTCACTGGTGTG
>JAGPUU010000292.1 GCA_018067325.1 Amphritea sp. | reverse complement strand
GCTGTAAAAGCTGAGTAGAATTGGCCTGACGGATAAAGAACACAAAATCATCACCCCAATGCCCGGAAATAATTATATCCGGCGCTTTCTCAGACAATGCATCGATATAATTAGAGAAATCCGTCTCCATCAGTTTCGGGTAATATTCGGCAACAACGGAGTATTCAACCTTTAGCTGATCCATCGCGTTGAGGATATCTAATAGGATCTGATGGCCGTAGTCATAATCTGGCCCGATATAGGCCAGCGTCTTCCAGCCGTTCTTCTGCTGCAGTTCCTGTAGATACCGTGCACCGGCAATCATCGATTGCATACTGTCATTACTGACCCGGAAATACCATGGATGCAGAGCATCGTTAGTCAGCTGCGATGAAGCATGCCCACCGCCGACAAACAGGGTCTTAGTTGCCAGGGCCAGATCACTGATCTCTAGCGCAATACCAGAATTCAGCACTCCGCATAACACCTGTATCTGCTGTTGATCAATAAGCTGACGCGCCATTTCCGTTGCGCGAAACTGCTTATTCTTGGTATCTTCGATTATCACGTTCAGCTTCGGGTAGCCCTCCCCATGCCGATGAATCATCTCCAGCGCCATAGCAATGGCAACCACGGCATCCCTGCCGTTCTGCCCAGTAAAACCAGTCATTGGATAAAGACAACCTAGCTTTAAATCTGCCTGCTGTTCAGGCACCCCCAGCAATTGACCGGCATTAACCTGCACGGCCGGCCCAAAGCAAATAGCAAGATACCACAAGCAACGCCGGACCCGCTTTATCAACCCCATCAGTCGATCCCCAGTTTCTGTAATCGCCTCTTAAAAGCATGACGGGAGATACCCAGTTCTTCCGCTGCCAGCCCTTTACGACCTCCGGCATCTTCAAGTGCCTGCTGAATAATTCTCTTTTCCTTACTAGCGAGCTGATCCTCAATAGTTGCTGGCAAACTTTGCAACGTTTCAGTTTTAGTTGAAACAACCACCAGCGACTGCATTTCGGGAGGCAGCATATCCAGTTCTATCTCCTCTCCGGGATAGAGAATCGTCAACCGCTCCATCAGATTTTTTAGCTCACGAATATTGCCTGACCAACCATAGTCCTGCAGCATCGCCGCAACCTCAATTCCCAGCAGCACCGGTGCAGAACCCTCCTTGGCCGCCATGGTCAACGCGAAATGCTCCAGCAACATCGGAATATCCTGGCGCCTCTGCTGTAAGGTTGGAACATCGATAGGCATCACATTAAGCCGGTAATACAGATCCGACCTAAAATTGCCGCTCTGTACAGCTGTCGCCAAATCTAGGTTGGTCGCAGCAACCACTCGAACATTAGCCTTATGCTCCCGACCTCCCCCCACCGGGCGGTAACTGTGACTTTCCAGAAACGTCAGCAGTTTAGCTTGAATAGCCAGACTCACTTCACCGATCTCATCCAGAAACAACGTGCCATCGCTGGCTAGCTCTACCAGACCGGAACGTTTCTTATCCGCGCCAGTATAGGCACCCTTCTCTGCGCCAAACAGTTCGGCTTCCAATAGCTGCTCAGGCAGCGACGCACAGTTCACTTCTATAAACGGACCCTCGGCGAAATTAGACTGATTATGGATCTCACGTGCTATGGCTGTTTTTCCAGTTCCGGACGGTCCCTGCAGAAGAATTGTTTTCGCTGAGCTACCAGCAACACGGGCTATCTGGTCTTGCAGTCGCACCATCCCTTCACTTTGTCCGATCAACGAAGAACTTAAAGCACGATTGCGGTAATAACTCACTTCAGAATCAAGTCGTTGGCGTTCCAAGCATCGCTGTATCAACAGTTTCAATTCATTGATGTCAAAGGGCTTGGATATAAAGTCGAATGCCCCATTTTTTACCGCTTCCACTGCAACCTTAATATCACCGTGTGCAGAAAGCATGATAACCGGTGTAACGATATGCCGCAGTCTGAGCTGCTTTAATACATCAATGCCGCTAAGATCAGGCAGGCGCAGATCCAGTAATATCAGATCAGGTTCTAGTTCCTGCGCCTTATTAAGGCCATCCTGGCCGGTATATGCCTTGGCAATACTATAATCATCAGATTCCAGCACTATCTGCATCGACCGCACTAGTCGCTGCTCATCATCAACGATGAGAATTAACCCTTTATTCATGACACTCCCGCATCTGCTCAAACAGCAAGGTAACCGTGGTTCCCTCACCTTGGGTACTACTGATAGACAAACCACCGCTGTTGAGATGAATCAGTCTGGCTGAAATAGCGAGTCCTAAGCCGGTGCCCTCAGACTTAGTGGTATAAAATGGCTGAGTTGCTTTATCGACCTGTTCTTGGCTCATCCCCTGCCCCGAGTCTTTAATTTCAAGCACAACCAGTCCTGACTTGCGGTATGATTTAAGGCTCAGAGCACCACCCAAAGGCATCGCCTGTATGGCGTTCAGAATCAGATTCATCAGCACCTGCTGTAGCTGATTAGTATCAGCAAATATTTCGATCTCCTGCTCTGTTTCAACACTTAGCTCTACACTACTGTTAGCAGCAAGCGGGCCAGCAAGAGACTCAATTCGATGAAACAGGCTGGCGACTGACAGCCATTCCAGACGAGGTTCCATTGGCCTAGCATAGTGAAGCAGGCCTTCGATTACCTCGTTTATCCTGTCGATTTCTTCCAATATCATGGTCAGCTGTTCCCGGGAATGTGGATCATGTTTCCCGGCCGACAAACCCTGCACACACACTTTCATCGTCGCCAGAGGGTTTCTGATTTCATGTGCAATACCTGCGGAAAACTCCCCCATTACAGCCCTTTTCTCAACACTGATGCGTGAGTCAATCAACTCCTGCAATTGCTTACCCATACTGTTAAAGGTTTTCGCTAACAACGTAATTTCATCATTCCCAGTCGGGACGATACGGTGGTTGAGGTTTCCCTTAGCTATCGTATCGGCACCATGAATCAGCGGTAGTATCCTCTTTGTTATTCGGAACGAAATATTCAGGAAGAAGATAATAACCAGTACAATAGATAAGCTAACCCCTGTAATAAACAAAGGACGGGTAAGTTCTTTAGCAAAGCTGGCCAACTCCCCGGTTCTGATACCGGTAATGATCCATCCCGGAGCAATATCCTCACTCACCAGTGCTTCATCGGTAATGGCGACAGACTCACCCAGCAGGCTGAAAGAGTTGCCGGAAGGTGTCACCAGAAAAGGCTCGATACTCTCGGTCAGGCCGAACGGCTTCAACAACTCCGTTATACTGGCCAGACGCAAGTGTAATACAGCATAACCAGGTGAAGGCTGATTCATTACAGGCGGGTTTAACGGAAGCGCTAACAAGAACCAACCTGAAGCCCCCCTAGTGGGTACTTGAGGGCCAATAAGGACAAATTCCCCCAACTCGACCCTTGGCAGTCTAGATATATCGAAATGGCCTTCACCTCGATAAGGAAAACCAGCAGCTCCCTGTCCTGGCAGCGCCCGCAACAAATTCCAATCACGGTCAAAGAACAATACACCATAGATATGCGGACTGTCGGTCTCGAAATCGATCAGGCTATAGATATTGTCCGGCACTTTGCTGTCTGGCCCGGAATCCAGCAAGCCTTCAATGCCCGGCAGATCAATCACAGTACTGAGCTCATATTGCCGGTTACGCAGAAATCCCATCACCCCCAGGTATGAGGAATTGAGAGAGTAGCGGGCCTTCTGCTCTTCGATATTGTCCAGCAACTGACCGGTGAAACGATCATAAGACAAGGTAATTAATACTAGAGGCAACGTAGCAATCAGTAATGAAATCAAGAAATAACGTCGAATGATGCTATTTTCCCAAAAGCTAATCCTTTCGATTGTGCCTCGGCTCGTCATTTCAAATGAACTCGCTGACATAAACCTGAAAGTACCAATCTGAGATGCAGCATTTCGATTTTATTACTCTGGGTGAGAATCTCTTATACCTACCACGTTTTTAATGCATAAAAAATCCGAATCTGTTTCAGCCAGAATGGACACCGACTTAAAGAATATTCTGGGATCAATCTCTTTTCGGCGGAGAACGCTAAAATCAAGTTATTACCAATATTTTGAGTATGCCTGATAGAAATATATGAGGCAAATTGGTCTTAAACTGATTACGTACAGACATTGTCAGAGGGAATGCTTCTGAAGTTTTGGTAGAACAGAACTTGCGGAACAAGTCTTAACACGTGATACAGAACCTAGTAAACCAATAGTTGGCTTCCCCTGATCCCACGGACAGTCAGTTAAGAGCAATCTGAGTTAACTTACGCTCGTTGTAATGCTCTGCGTCTGAAAAGCTGAGTTGATCCATGGTTGATCTCGGTAAAGAAGTGAAGCGCTATTGCGCCAGACCTAAAGGACTTGATCAGACAATCCCTTTTAAAGATCCACATGCTCTAACTTCTTCTTACTACTTCGATATTCGAGCATGGAGACGTAAATACCGCTTAAGGAAATGATGGCAATGCCCACCCAGACCATAGCGTCCGGAAAGTAGCCAAACAACAGATAGCTCAAGCCAGTGGCGCATATAATTTCAGTGTAATTGAAGGGTGAAAGCAGAGAAGCCGACGCATACTCGCAAGCTCGGATGATCATGTAATGACCTGCGGCGGCAAATAGCCCCATCAATGCCATCAACCCCCAACCCTTGGCATCAGGGGTGACCCAAACAGCCGGCACCATGACTGACAGCAGCAATAGACCTGCTATGGCGGTATATAAAAGCGTCAACAACGGTGCAGATCGGTTAGCGACCTGCCGGGTGGCCATGAGATAGCAAGCGTAGCTAATACCCGCAGCCAGAGCAAAGAGAACACTGGGTTGGAAAGCATCAGATGCTGGACGTAAGACCACTAGCACACCGATAAAGCCCACTACTGCAGCTCCGGCCCGTCTTCCATCAAAGCGTTCACCCAGCACAAAAGGGGCCATCAGTGTAACCACCAATGGTGATATAAAAAGGAGCGCCAGCGCATTGGGAATGGGGTTGTCTTTAATCGCCAAGAAAAATAATAGAGTGGCAAAAGTAAGAAATAAACTGCGGACCACCTGGATACCGGGCTTAGGTGGAATTTTCCACCAGGGAAGACGTTGCCAGTGGACCAATGGAAGCAGCCAGAGTATATGAAACAGAAAGCGAGCCCATGTAATCTCTAGAACTGGATAATCTCGACTGAGCACTTTAGCGCACACATCCAGCAACGGAACCAGCAGCATACCCAGTACCATCAGGCCGATTCCGAGTAGCGGACGTTGTTGAGCCTTTGTCATTGTCAGGTATCTCTATATTTCGTCTTGTTCAGTCTAGGTCACAGACATGGCAAAGCGCCCATCGCACAATCATCAACACAAAGCACAAAGCACAAAGCACAAAGGAGAAGTTAAGGTTTTAGTTTACGGCTACTACTCTATCTAGCATTTCGACTAACAGTATATATACGGCCATCCTTAAGCAAGCACCTACTGCATAGGCTCTATACAGATGAAATTACTATGTACGGGTTCTGTGCACAGCGGTAACCTTCAATATCTTCTAAAGTCCGTTAAGTTACTTTTCTAGAGAGTGATAAATCTACTACAACCCATGGCTCTTCAAGTGGTTCGAAATCCTGACTCAGCGGCCACTGGTACCATTACTATCCTGATTACCCCGTACTGCCAGCAGCCTATGGCCTCCAGTAAATTAGTGTACGTTTAGAGAAAACCTTCATTGCACAATCTTTCATGCAACGCTTTTATATGCGCGGGGCCAATCTCGCAGCAACCACCAATAATCGATGCTCCGTCTCTTGCCCAGCCCATGGCATATTCTGCATATTTTTGTGGACTCAAATCTTGACGTACCTCTAGTTGTTCAACAGTGCCACCCGGCTGCAACGGCCCTACCGAAACAAAGCCATTGGCATACGCACCAATCTTCTTATCCATACTGCGTAGTTGCGGCCAGCAACCATTAATAGCCTCGGGGTGACTGCAATTTAACAAAATCGCCTCAGCCCCCAGAGATGCGAGTACTTGCAGTGCTTCATTCAGCGACTCACCACTGCGTAACTGCCCAGGATGGAAGTCACTAATGGTTAGGGCAACCCAGACGGGCTTGCCGCTTTCCATTGCTGCGGTACAGGCTGCACGTGCCTCGTTTATTGAGGCCATCGTTTCGCACAAGAAAAGGTCACTGGCGGGAGATTGCAACTCAACAAGGCGACGATAAGCATCAAGTGAATCATCGTACGATAACGATACATCTGGGCGATAGCTTGCGACTAGCGGCGGTAAACACCCCGCTATTTCAACATCATTACATTCGGCCAGTTCAATTGCGCCTAAAGCAGCATCCATAGCAGACCTGTGAAGCTTCTTTAATTGAGCAAGCTCATTTTCCCGTGCCAGGCGCTGTGGTGTCGCAGTATAAGTATTGAGCGTAATGACACGAGCTCCGCTCTTAATAAAATCAAGATGTAAATCTCGCACAATAGTTGGTTCATGCAGCATTATATCGGCAGACCAAAGAGGAGTCGTTTCACGAGAACTTCTGCGTAAAAGCTCTTGCCCCATGCCCCCATCAAGTAGTGTGATGTGATTCAATCCTTTTTACTCCAGTCTTTGTCTATTGCCGTATTATCACATTAAGGTGCTGACAAGTTCACGTATCACCTTAGTCAGAATCAAACAAGAAGCCTTAAGCTACCAACTATTACCACCTAGGCCTGTCATTTACCAAAAACTCATGACGAACAGCTGTAATGCGACAAGCCACCGAGTTCTCTGAACTCAGAAGGCTTCAGCCTATAGTATTTTTCTTCCACCTCTTTCGATTGCTCAGCGTATGGCTGAGTCATGACTTCCTGCAGCTCTCGCACCAGAGCGTAGCTACCTTCCGCAGCTTGTTGATACGCAGGCACAACCAGCCACTCTCGCCAACTGTATTTTGGGTTAATGAGTTTCATCTGTTTAGAGAGTTCATCACGGGATTGAGGCTGGCTGCCGGTGAGTGATTGCCACTGTGTGAGCCACTCTGACCAGCGTTGGTCCATCCCTTCACGGTCAATCTCATAGGACACTCCCTTGTAGAAGCTTTTTTGGAGTGGGGCTATGTCGCTAGGCACACTCGAGAGCTCGCGGAAGAAGATGGTGTAATCAACATTCGTTTGCATCATCAGCGTTGCGAGTCCACTGAATAACACCGGATGGAAGCTCTCCAGCCCAAGTTTGGCAGCCCACATCGCTTCCATGTCTCTTTGCATCACGTCAGCAAATCCGCTTCGAATCTCTTCGAGTTGTTGCAGAGCATCCGGATGCGACGCCAGCAACGGTCCCAACGCCAGACAAAACATGTGGAAGTTACGTTCCGCTGCCGCGGGTTGGTTGAGGAACGAGAAGTGTTGGCCTCCGCCTGTCCAGGGTTGATATTGCGGGTCGAATATTTCGCAGAATCCGAATG
>JAGPUU010000278.1 GCA_018067325.1 Amphritea sp. | reverse complement strand
TGGTAACCAGAGGTCATGCTAAAGGGGCTCCTACAAAAGGAATTGCATTAGCACGCCTCGTGCCAAACAAAAAAATGCCCCTTCTCAATGTTGAGAAGGGGCTTGAGTCATGGGCACTATACAAAGAACCATGGAAATCATAAAAATTGGGTTGATACGGCAGCCTGCACGCCACCGTACCGTGCCCGGAGTTTCACCTCCGAGCCACCAGCCACTTAATAAATAAACCGCCGGAAATCGTGTAATTTAAGGTGTAAACCTTAATTACATTGCCATACGACGTACGTCGCTTAGTAGCTGGTTCAGGTAGGTTAGGAATTTACCTGCATCACTGCCGTTGATCGCGCGGTGATCGTAAGATAAGCACAGTGGCAGCATCTTACGTGGTACAAACTCTTTACCATTCCAACGCGGCTCGATATCCGCTTTGGAAATACCCAGAATAGCTACTTCAGGTGCATTAACGATTGGCGTAAAGCCAGTACCGCCGATGCCACCCAGGCTGGAAATTGTGAAACAAGCACCCTGCATTTCGGCAGGCTTCAGCTTACGATCTTTCGCTTTACCAGCCAGTTCAGTTGCTTCCAGAGACAGTTCATAGATGCTCTTCTTATCTGCATCTTTGATGACTGGAACCATCAGACCGTTTGGCGTATCAACCGCCATACCGATGTTTACGTACTTCTTGTAAACCACGTGCTCGCCATCAGCATGCAGAGAAGCGTTAAACTTCGGATGTGCTTTCAGAGCGATCGCAATTGCTTTCAGCATGAACGGCAGTGGTGTCAGCTTAACGCCAGCACGGGCTGCCTCTTCCTTCATACCCGCACGGAACTCTTCCAGATCGGTAATATCAGCCTTATCGGTCTGAGTTACGTGTGGAATGTTGAGCCAGCAACGGGACATATTCGCAGCGGTCAGCTTGTGGATCTTCGACATTTTGACCATTTCGATTTCACCGAACTTGCTGAAATCGACTTCTGGAATTGCCGGAATACCCGAACCACCGGTTACTGCTGCAGCAGCAGGCTTCTCAGCCAACTTCTTCAGCGCACCTTTAACGTAGGCCTGAACATCTTCTTTCAGGATACGACCCCGTGGGCCTGTACCTGTAACCAGAGACAGATCAACACCGAATTCACGAGCCGTTGCGCGTACCGCAGGACCGGCATGAACCGTTTTGTTTTTCTTCTCTAGCGCTTCACGATCAACAGTGCCGGATGCCGCAGGTGCTGGTGCAGCTGCTTTAGCCGGAGCGGCTGCAGGTGCGGCCGCTGTCGCAGCAGCCGGAGCGGCCGCAGGTGCAGATCCACCGACAACTTCAAGTTGCATCAGTAGCTGGCCTTCATTGACCTGGTCGCCATCTTTGATCTTCATGGACTTAACCACACCCGCTTTAGGGGCTGGTACTTCCATAGAAGCCTTATCGGTTTCCAGAACGATCAAGGAATCGCCTTCTTCGACGGTGTCGCCGTCCTTAACCAGAACCTCAACCACATCAACGTCGGTTGCACCGCTCAGATCAGGAACCATCACATCTTCTACACCACCAGCGACTGGCGCAGGCGCCGCAGCAGGTGTTGGTGCAGCAGCTGCAGGTGCAGGTGCTTGTGCCGCTGGGGCAGCAACAGTTGCCGCACCGGCTATTTGCAGATCACACAGATGATCACCTTCGGTAACAGTGCCACCCTCTTTAATCTGCATTGACATAACCACACCCGCTTTAGGGGCTGGTACTTCCATCGATGCTTTATCGGTTTCCAGAACCAGCAGGGAATCGCCTTCTTCAACGGTGTCGCCATCCTTTACCAGGACTTCAACAACATCAACGTCGGCCGCACCACTCAGATCGGGAACCAAAACCTTTTCTACAGCACTGGCAGCCGCAGGCGCTGCTGCAACTGGAGCAGGGGCTGGTGCAGCAACAGCAGCCGGAGCAACCGTTTCAACTGGAGTAACCTCTTCAACAACCAGGCCGGTATCCAATACCACTATTGCCTGGCCTTCGTTACAAGTGCCTTCTGCTTCAACCAGAATCTCTTTAACTGTACCGGCGTGGGTAGACGGCACCTCCATAGATGCCTTGTCAGTTTCCAGGACGATTAGAGAATCGCCCTCAACTACCGAATCACCCACTGCTACACAGACTTCAACAATATCTACGTCTGTAGCGCCACCAATATCAGGAACCGTAATATTTACAGTACTCACGTTATTTTCCTCTCTTCAAAGTTCAGCTTCGGGGTTACACAGTCCAAGGGGCTGGTTTTTCCGGGTTAATGCCAAACTTTTGCATCGCTTTGGCTACAACAGAACGTTCAATTTTGCCATCTTCTGCCAGAGCAGTCAGGGCAGCAACAGTCACGTAATAACGATTTACTTCGAAGAATTCACGTAGCTTAGTACGTGTATCAGAACGACCGTAACCATCCGTACCCAGCACTTTATAAGTACGTGGGATATATTCACGCAGCTGATCAGCAAACATACGCATGTAGTCAGTTGATGCGATAACAGGGCCCTGACGATCCTTCAAGCAATCTTCCAGGTATGACGTACGTGCTTCCTCTTCGGGGTGCAACATATTCCAGCGAGCAACCGCCTGAGCATCACGACGAACTTCGTTGATAGACGTGGTGCTCCAGACATCGGATTCGACACCGAACTCGTCACGCAGAATATCAGCGGCCGCAATCACTTCACGCAGAATCGCACCACAACCCATCAGCTGTACTTTGTTTTCGGCGTCTTTACCTTCCTTAAACACGTACATACCTTTAACGATGCCTTCCTCAGCGCCTATCGGCATACCCGGGTGAGCATAGTTTTCAGTCATGGTGGTGATGTAGTAGAACTTGTTCTCTTTCTTCTTGAACATGCGCTCCAGGCCATCCTGAACAATCACTGTCATCTCATAACCGAAAGTCGGATCATAAGATACGCAGTTAGGAATCATCTGCGCCATCAGATGGGAGTGACCATCCTGATGCTGCAAACCTTCACCGTTCAGGGTAGTACGACCGGACGTCGCACCGATCAGGAAGCCACGCGCCTGCATATCACCGGCAGCCCATGCCAAATCCATGATCCGCTGGAAGCCGAACATAGAGTAGTAGATGTAGAACGGCACCATGGTGCAATCGTTGTTGCTGTATGAAGTGGCACAGGCCATCCATGCAGACATCGCACCGGCTTCGTTAATACCTTCTTCCAGAATCTGACCTGTCTTAGATTCTTTGTAGAACATAATCTGATCAGAGTCATGGGGCACATAACGCTGGCCTGCTGAGGTATAGATACCCAGCTGACGGAACATACCTTCCATACCAAAGGTACGGGCTTCATCGGGAACGATGGGGACAACACGCTCGCCTATGTTCTTGTCTTTAACCAGCGTACTCAGTACCCGGTTAAGTACCATCTGAGATGACATCTCACGTTTGCCACTGTCTTTCAACTGTGCGGCAAAAGTCTCCAGCGGTGGAATTTCCAGCGCTTCAAAGTCACTACGACGGGTTGGGTATACACCACCCAGTTTTTTACGACGATCCATCATGTACTTCATTTCCGGTGAATCCGGAGATGGGCGGTAGTATGGAACTTCTTTTAGCTGCTCATCGCTCAAAGGAATATTGTGGTGATCACGGAAGTCGATCAGATCGTCCAGTGCCACTTTCTTCATTGAGTGAGTATCGTTCTTCGCCTGGCCAGACTTACCTGTGCCATAACCTTTAACGGTTTGTGCAAGAATAACGGTTGGCTGACCTTTATGATCCATTGCAGACTGGTATGCCGCGTATACCTTATATGGATCGTGGCCACCACGGTTCAGGTTCATAATGTCGTCGTCGGACAGATCCTTAACCATTTCCAGCAATTCTGGGTATTTACCGAAGAAGTGCTCACGGGTGTATGCACCACCGTTCGCCTTGTAGTTCTGCAACTCACCGTCACAGACTTCGTTCATCCGCTTAATCAGCAGACCTTTGTCATCATTTTCAAACAATGGATCCCAGTGACGGCCCCACAAACACTTAATTACGTTCCAGCCAGCGCCACGGAACACACCTTCAAGTTCTTGAACAATCTTACCGTTACCCCGTACAGGTCCATCCAGACGCTGCAGGTTACAGTTAACGACGAATACCAGGTTTTCCAGTCCCTCACGACCCGCCAGAGAGATTGCACCCAGAGATTCCGGCTCATCACACTCGCCATCGCCCAGGAACGCCCAAACTTTACGATCACCGCGATCGATCAGTGAACGAGCTGACAGGTAACGCATTACGTGTGCCTGATAGATCGCCTGAATAGGGCCCAGACCCATAGATACCGTTGGGAACTGCCAGAAATCAGGCATCAACCAAGGGTGTGGATAAGAAGACAGACCAATACCGTCTACTTCACGGCGATAGTTATCCATCTGCTCTTCAGTCAGACGACCTTCAAGGTATGCACGGGAATAGATGCCCGGAGAGATGTGACCCTGGAAGAAAACCAGATCGCCTTCCTGCTCGCCTTCTGAACCACGGAAAAAATAGTTGAAACCAATATCGTATAAAGTAGCAGAAGAGGAGAAACTTGAAATATGGCCACCAAGGCCATCAGCATTATCGTTGGCACGCATAACCATTGCCATGGCGTTCCAGCGGATAAAGGAACGAATTCTACGTTCCATAAACAGGTCACCCGGCATGCGGGATTCATTTTTTGGGGTAATTGTGTTGCGGTATGGGGTGGTCAGGCTCGTGCCTGAATCTACGCCTAGCTCTGACGCTTTTTCACCCAGCTGTTGCAGAATATAGTGAGCCCGTTCGCTGCCTTCGTTTTTAGCAACAGACTCAAGGGCCTCCACCCACTCACCGGTTTCGATTGGATCAATATCGTCGATAAATTCTTGCACTTTGCCTTTCTCCATTATTCTTGTCGTGTACTCAAAACCGGGAAGCCCAATCTTTCCCAGTGTAGAAATAAACTTTGAGACAGCTAGAAGTTTTAACGGAAAATCAGACAAAAGGACAGCTACTTAAGCTGTACTCCTTAAGTTTTTACGGCCCCCGTTTGCTTGCAACAACCGGAAACCAACAAAACATGCGCTTAGATAAACACTTTGCCTAACTCTCCAGCACTTCTAAGATGCCGTTCAGAGCTTGTTAACAGGTTACATGCTGCATTGCAGCAAGCCTGCCTTTTTTTATAGTCGTTCTTTGATTTGTAGTAATACTACAAAAAAAGAGCATAAATGTCTATAGCGACTACATAAATATCACTCTATGTAGTTTTTATACAGAAGGGGATTATAGAGGAGTTACGTCAGCACGTCGCAGTGCTCTTTTGAGGCGAGTGTTCTCTTTACCCTGCTCCAGCAGGGCATCTTCTACATAAGCGAGGTGGTCGTGGGCAGCCTTACGCGCTTTTTCTGGCTCTCCGGCAAGGATCGCTTCCATCAGAACCGAGTGTTGTTCATGTATTTTTCCGCGAATATCCGATTTAGGATAAATATCCTTAAGGTTTTCCCAGATATGCTGTCGCAACAAGCTGAATAGCGCACGCATCATGTGCAGCAAAACCATATTATGAGTAGCCTCAGCTATCGCCAGATGGAAGTCTACATCGGCCAACACCTCT
>JAGPUU010000274.1 GCA_018067325.1 Amphritea sp. | reverse complement strand
AGGTAACCGTTGACGGTGATGTTGATTTAACAGCAACGTCCGGGAACATTGTTGGTCATCAGAGGATGCAGATTACGGGGCACCTGTCGGCAGATACCTCCGCTGACCTACTATTGAAAAGCTCAGATAATGACTTTAATACACTGAGTATTTCTGCGCAGAATGCTTCCATAGCAGAACTTAACAGCTTGACGCTAAACAATGCTTCTGTCTTAGGTAATCTGACGGTAACCGCAGGAAACAGTATCTTTGATGCTGGTGATTTACTCGTTGGAGGTAAAGGAACTTTTAAGGCCGATAATGAAATTGATCTGGGGTCATGGGGGCTGGTTGAGGAAACCCGCTTTGGTCAACTGGCTGTTTCTGGTTTGACTCAGATTCGAGCCAAAAAAGTGAGGGTGATTGAAGAAGATAGCATGCTTATTGCTATGGCTGCAGCTGATGATTTGACGCTTATTTCTGAAGCGGGAAGCATGGCATCTAATCTCGGTGTCACGCTTGATGTGAAGGATAATTTGAGCTTAGAAGTCCAATCTACACATAATATAGGGGCAGCAAATAACCCTATTGATTTTACATTTGCGGGTGACTATTCGTCTTCAACTCTGAGTCTGAAAGGGGCGGATGCGTATCTGACTGCACAGGCAAGTTTACTGTCGGGGCAATTGAACACCAGTGGCTCTTCTGTCTTGTTCCGCTCTGCTCTGACAGACACAGCTTTATCAGCAAGTATGGTTGATTTTCTGAACTATCTGTTTGGTGCCGATGACGCTTTGTTTAACGAGTTTGTCATTATCTTTGATGTGAAAAGTGATGGTGTGAAGTTGCCAGAGGATCAACAGGACGACATCTTTGCTTACCTTGATAAGGGTGGACGGACAGTCGGTTATGTTCGTCAAACAGAAAAATTTAAACAACTCTTTGATCTCTGGCAAAGATACGATAGTGTTTTCACGTTAACCGTGCCACAGCGTGATACTATCGTGGCCGTTGAAAGTTTTGCCCAGGGATAGGCAGATATTTAAAAAGGATTTTGAAATGCTTCCGATGTTCTATCAGCAACTGACCGCTGTCAGTTCCGCTAATCATAACGACTTTAATGTCGAAATCGCCGATTACAGCTTTGCGTCAGCGGCTAATTCCATTCCCGTCGGTCTATCCGAATTCAGTGAGTTACTGTTTCACTATCCTATTGTTTTCATGGCGGCTGGTAATGGCTACGTGCCGGTAGCTGTGGTTGGTACAGATGCCGGTGAAAACCTGTTTGTCGATGGACAGGGGCAGTGGCTTGCGTCATATCTGCCGGCCTATGTCCGCCGTTATCCATTTACAGTTGCCAGCGTCTCAGATCAGAACAGCACTCTGACGGTGTGTATCGACGAGAGCTACTCCGGCTGTAACCGTGAAGGTCGGGGAGAAGCGCTATTCACTGATGCGGATGAGCAGACTGACTATCTGCAAAAAACGAGTCAGTTTCTACAACAGTTTGAACTGGATTTTAGGCGTAACCAGATCTTTACTGGCAAACTTGCCGATCTGGATCTGCTTGAATCCACAGAAGCAACTTTCATTGCCGAAGGAACCGGTAAGGGCCGCAAACTGGATGGTTTCTTTGTTGTTAATCGTGAACGCCTTAAACAACTTAGTGCCACCGACGTGGATGAACTGCATCGCTCTGGTGCTTTGGAGCTGATTCATCAGCATCTGGCTTCGCTAAGCCGATTCTCCCATCTGTTTAATGCCTGAATCTACTATGGGAATAATGGAGCAAGACTGGGCAGAAAAGCTCGCGACCACACCAATCAGTGCATCCCTGCCAACTGGCAGGGATGTTCAGCACGATGATATTTATAGCGAGCTGGATGATGAGATAAAGAAAGGCGAAGGGATCGATATTAAACCGATTGACTGGGCCCGTGTTCAGGTATTGGCGGAAACAATTCTGCGGGAACATTCAAAAGATCTACGTGTTGCCAGTCGTTTAAGCGTTGCGCTTTTCTATCGGAATGGCTTTGCAGGCCTGCATAACGGTTTTGCATTATTAGCGTCGATGTTGGAAGCTGATTATTGGGATCAAATCTATCCTACCCGGTTAAAAAAACCTAATAAGTTACGCGCCGCTGCATTTGAGTGGATGGTAAAAAAACTTGAACGGCCGTTCTCCGAAGTTGAAGCCAAAGAGGACATTGCTGCTGATATTGTCAGTAGTAATGAACAGTTTAAACGGCTAGAACAGGCGATTAATGTAAGGTTAGGCGATGATGTGCCTTTTCTGTTTGAGTGTAAGAATCAACTCAACAGCTTCTGTCGTGATGCTGAATTTATTCTCGCCGAGCAGGAAAAACCTCGGCAGCAGAACTCCTTCGTTGAAAAAATCAAGCAGCTAGCCGAGCCAAAGCCATTGGCTGAACCGACGCAGCCAACCAGTCAGACTAAGCCCAAAACGAGTGTGGCACCTGAGCAGGTAGAACAGATTAAAGCCCAGCCGCAATCTGTAACCTCGACAGCCGATATTGAAAAAGCGTTGACAACAAATAATCGAACCGTCAATAAAATCTGTCAGTTGTTGCGTGAGCAGCGCATCACCGATCCCTACCCCTACCATCTGTTGCGTACCAGTACCTGGATGATTCTGGAAAAACTCCCATCTAGTGGCGTGTTACCTAAAATTCCTTCTGATAATCGGATTCAGGAACTACAGGCCCTTGAGCAAGCTGGTAACTGGCAGGTATTGATTCAGGAGTGTGAGAAAAGCTATGCCGGAGGAGCTATTTTCTGGCTGGGTTTACATCGGATGGTGTGCCGGGCGCTACAGGAACTTGCTGCTCCCGACGCAGCGGCAGTGATTATGCACAATGTTAGTCACTTGCTGGCACGCTTTCCTGATTTTATCAGTAGTAAGTTTGTCAATGGTGAGGGGTTTATTGATCCATTGACTCAGGCCTGGATTGAGACTGAGTTGAGTTCAGTCAGTGGCACTGGCGCTACCGATTCTAATGCCTCTGAAACGGAAGCCTGGATTGCGGGGTACGGTGAAGCTAAGCAGGCTGCCTTGAAAGGACAGTTTGATCAGGGGTTGCAACTATTAACGGCGGGGGCGGCTCAGGCGGAAGGTGAGCGACAGCGTTGTTGGTGGCAGTTGCAGCAAGCCCAGTTTTGTTTTGATGCCGGGCATCTGGACGTTGCTATTCCGCAATTACAATTTCTTGCTCAATCGTTACAGGAGAGAGGGCTGGAACGGTGGGAACCGGAATTATATCTGAATGTAATAAAGCTTCTGCTGAGTGGCCACGGTCAGAAACAAGCAAAGCAGAAATATACCAAAGAGCAGCAGGACGAAGTGGGTCAGTTAAAAATGGCGTTATGCCTGATGGATCCACTCAGTGCGCTGGCACTATAAATTAAGAAGGATGAGGACTCATGGCTAAAGATGGATCAGTGGCACCGAAGGAGCGGATCAATATCGTCTATAAACCGGCGACAGGTGATGCAAAGGAAGATGTTGAGCTGCCAAATAAGGTAGTGATGGTGGGTGATTATACCCTGCGGGAAGAGGAAGAAGATCTTCAGGATCGCGAGCTGATCGATGTTAATAAGGATAATTTTTCCGATGTAATGGCCAGTCAGCGTCTGAACGTTCAGATGACGGTACCGAATAAGTTGTCAGGTGAGGAAGATGCTGAGATGTCGGCTTCTTTAACCTTCAACAGCCTTCGTGATTTCGAGCCAGAGTCCGTTGTAAAGCAAGTGCCTGAACTGGCAAAACTGCTGGAACTGCGTGAAGCGCTTTCGTTTCTTAAAGGGCCATTAGGTAATGTGCCTGCATTTCGTAAGCAGATTGAAGAGCTGCTGGGGGATGATGATTCCCGCCAGAAGTTGATGGCTGAATTGGGTATTGAAGAATAGTAACTGCGTCGCTGAAGCAGAACGCTGAACTAGGAAGTAAGGGATTAAATTATGTCAGAACAGGAACAGATTGCCGTTCAAGGCGCAGCTACGGTAACCGAAGAGGGATCTCTGCTTGATCAGATCATGCAGCAGACCAATATGAAAACCGGTGACGAAGCCTATGATGTTGCCTCTAAAGGTGTACAGGCTTTTATTGCAGAGATTCTGAAGTCGGGAGACAAGAGCGATCGCATCCGTAAACAGCTGGTAGATGAGATGATCTCATCAATCGATGAGAAGCTGAGTCTACAGGTGGATCAGATTCTTCACGAAGAAAACTTTCAGAAGATGGAGTCGGCGTGGCGGGGTCTTAAGTTTGTCGTGGATCGCACTGATTTTCGCGAGAATAACCGGATTCAGCTGTTAAATGTATCGAAAGAAGATCTGGCAATGGATTTTGAAGATGCATCTGATATTACTGAGTCAGGTCTGTATAAGAAGGTCTATACCGCTGAATTCGGTCAGCATGGTGGTGAACCGGTCAGCGCAATGATCGCCAACTATGAGTTTGATCACAGTTCTCCAGATATTAGCCTGATGCAAAGTGTTGCCAGTATCGCCACTATGTCTCATGCCCCCTTTATTGCCGCTGCAGCGCCTGAGTTCTTTGGCGTAGATGATATACAGAAGCTGCCAAACCTGAATGATATAGCCTCTATTTTTGAAGGTCCTCAATATGCTAAGTGGCGTTCATTCCGTGAGAGTGAAGATGCCCGTAGTCTGGGACTGACAATGCCGCGTTTCCTGCTGCGTCTGCCCTACGATGAACGGGACAATCCGGTTAAGGCATTCACATATAATGAAAGCATTTCCGGTGATCACCAGAACTACCTCTGGGGTAATACATCATTTTCGTTTGCTACTCGTCTGACAGAAAGCTTCGCTAAGTATCGCTGGTGCCCGAATATTATCGGTCCGCAGAGTGGTGGTGCCGTTGAAGATCTGCCATTGCATCAATATGAAGCGATGGGGCAGATTGAAACTAAAATACCAACCGAAGTACTAGTCTCCGACCGTCGTGAATTTGAATTGGCTGAAGCGGGTTTTATTCCACTGACCTTCCGTAAAGGCAGTGATAATGCTGCATTCTTCTCGGCAAATTCGGCCCAGAAACCGAAATTCTTTGGCGTTAGCAAAGAGGGTAAGCAGGCTGAGATGAACTATAAGCTCAGTACGCAGCTGCCCTATATGTTTATTGTTAACCGCCTGGCGCATTACATCAAAGTACTGCAACGGGAGAATATAGGTAGCTGGAAAGAGCGTAACGATCTGGAAGAGGAACTGAACGTTTGGATTCGCCAGTTTGTAGCTAATCAGGATGGTGCCAGCGCCGATGTTCGCAGTAAGCGACCTCTGCGTGAAGCGTCTATTCAGGTGGCTGATGTTGAAGGTGAACCCGGATTTTACAAAGTCTCTCTGCATGTTCGTCCCCACTTCAAGTATATGGGTGCTGATTTCACTTTGTCCCTGGTAGGCAAATTGGATAAGTCCTGAGTTCGTTAGTTGTGCTTGATGAAACCGCTCTCTTTTGAGAGCGGTGAGGATAATCGTTATGTTGCATTACACCCTTCTTCAGCGCGTTGCACTGGGGGATGAGGGGGCAAAGCAGTCGCTGGATGTCAACGAGGATAAGCTGCGTGAATCGGTACAGATGCATTTGCAGAATATGTTCAATGTCCGTCAGGGAAGTGTTGCCGCCCTCGATGATTATGGGTTGCCCGACTTTAACGATCTCGATATGAGTAGCGGTTATATGAAAGCGGTGACCGAGATGCGTAAAGCGATAAAACTATCGCTGGAAAAGTATGAACCGCGTCTTGACCGGGTCCGAGTCCGGTATTTGCAAAATGATGAAAACCCCCTCGACCTGCGATTTGAGATTAATGCACATATGGCTATTCCTGATTGCCCGGTTAGGGTCAAATTTCAAACCATGATGGCAAGTGACGGCCTCTGCAAGGTGGTCGGCTAGAATGGCATTTAATAAGTACTATCAGGATGAGCTGTCCTATCTGAGAGATATGGGCTCGGAGTTTTCCCGCCAGAATCCGGGCTTAGCCAAATTTCTCTCTGAAGAGGGTAATGATCCAGATGTTGAACGATTGTTTGAAGGGGTTTCCTTTCTTACCGGCCGGTTACGACAGAAATTAGATGATGAACTACCAGAAGTTACTCATGCTCTGCTGGGGCTGCTTTGGCCGCACTATCTCAGGCCGTTGCCTTCGATGAGTGTGTTGGAATTTAAGCCGATTGAAAACGCGCTGATTGAAGGTAAGCGCATCGCTCGGGGAGAAGAAGTCCAGTCGGTAGAGGTGGAGAACACCAGCTGTCGGTTTCGCAGTTGTTATGATGTTGATGTTTATCCTATTGAATTGCAGCAGGTAACCGCGACAAATCAGAGTGATGGTGCATCGCTAACACTAGATTTTCAGCTTGAGCCGGGGGCGGCATCTGAAAATATGGGCCTGGATACCCTGCGATTGTTTCTGCATGGCGATCGGGAGATGCACATCAGTCAGGGGCTCTATCTTTGGCTGTTTCGCTACCTGGATCAGGTTGAACTGACGGTGCAGTTACGCTCCGGCGAACAAACAAAGGTTAGGTTGGGGTCGAAAGCAGTCTCCCCGGTTGGCTTTGCTGATGATGAGGCGTTGTTACCCTACAGTAATCGTTCGTTCAACGGCTATCGTTTGCTGCAGGAGTACTTCAGCCTGCCGGAGAAATTTCTCTTCGTGGATATCAAACATCTGGGCGAACATCTGCAGCAGCCAATGATTGAGTCATTCAGTCTGAAGTTTCTGTTTAATCGTCAATTTGATTCACAACTGCGGCTACAGAAAAACCATATCAGACTGTTCTGTACTCCCATTATAAATCTGTTCAGTGCTGATGCAGACCCTATTCGGGTGGACCACCGTCGCCTGGAGTATATGGTGCGGCCGAGTCATGATAATCAGGAACATATCGAACTGTTCTCTATCGATCATGTGAGTGGTAATCAACGAGGGCAGAGCAAACGCTATGACTATCCACCGTTTGAAAGTTTTGATCATGAGATACGGTCTGACAGTACGGATAAACAGGTTTTTTACTCGCTAAGACGGCGTCTTTCAACGTTACAGAGTGGCTTGGATAGCTATATTAGTTTTGTCCATGTTGACAGTCAGAATACGGTGCCACCCACGGAAACTATCTCGCTGGAGTTAACCTGTACCAACCGTAAACTGTCAGAAGTGCTACGAGCGGGCGATATTATTTACCCTACGGCCGACTCGGTAGAGTTTGCTTCTTTTCGTAATATTACACGGGTGACGAATTCGCTACAGCCGCCGCTACGGGAAGGTCTGCACTGGCAACTGATTTCCCAGATGGCGCTGCATTATCGTTCTTTATCGCGGTTAGATTCCCTGCGCACCTTGCTGGCGTGCTATGACTTCAGAGCATTTTTCGACCGACAGGCAGAGCGGGCCAGTCAACAGATGCTGGAGGGTATTCAAAGTATATCGACAGAGACCCGGGACCGGATTATCAAAGGGGTTCCCGTGCGGGCGTTGCAAACGAAACTGCAGCTACGCGAGAGTAAGTTCGGAGCAAAAGGGATTCAGGGGGAGAGTACCATGTTCCTGTTTGCTTCCGTATTGAACGGCTTTTTCAGTCAGTACGCCAATATCAATGCACACCATGAGTTGGAAGTTGAAGGGCTGGATAACGGAGAGATCTATCGATGGCAGATTCAGAGCGGTCAGCATTTCTTACTCTAAGTAATGAACTGCAGCAGACTGCCCACAGCTTTGAGTTTTTCAAAGCGGTTAATCTGCTGGAATCATTGCATGACGGAGCGAGGGTTGGTCACCAAGGGCCAGTAGTAAAAGAAGGGGTGCGCTTTAAAGGGCATCCAAGTCTGGCGTTTCCGGCCAGTGATATTCAGCATGCCGGGCTGAACCGGCAGGGGCAGCTAGAGCTTCAGAATAACTTTATCGGACTGTATGGGCCGGCTTCGCCGCTTCCTGCCCATGTGACAGAGTCGATTATTTACGAACAGATGCAGATTGAGAATCAGGAACTTATTGAATATTTCCTGACCTCAGAACAGCAGATCCGCGCACTGAGAGATCATCGACTGGATATCTCCAGTTTGGTTCTGCGTGCGGCGGAGTATAAACAGCAGATTCGTGCCGGTGTGCTCAGTGTTTACCCTCTGAGAAACGAGGAACTGGAACAGCTACGCAGTGGTGAAAGTCTGCAGGCGCTACTGCCGGTTACTGAATGGAACAGGTTTAAAAGCGGGCAATTAGTCTTACAGATTTTTGAATTACCGACCTCAAGGCAGCGGGACTTTCTGGATCTGTTCAACCATCGGTTAACCGCCTTTCTGTATCGGGTGTGGCACAAATATCGACCATCGCTGCAGTATGAGGCAGCGGCGGAGAATGATTTTTCGGAGTGGATGTTTGCACTCATGGGCGCACCGGATCAGGCATCGCGGGCAGAATCCGCCATTAACTGGCCGCGCATGCTCGGGTTTACCGGATTGATGGCGATGCAGGGTAACTCTGCCAGTGTGATGCGGCAGGTGGTGAGTGGGTATTTCAACAATGTATCAGTGCAAATTATCGAACATGTTGAGCGCTGGGCAACGGTACCCGATGAACAGCAGAACTGTTTAGGCCGGGGGCCTAGCCAACTGGGTGAAGATATTACACTGGGTGGGCGGGTAAAGGATTATAACAGTAAGTTTGTAGTGCAGATGGGGCCGTTGGATTATCAACAGTTCACTGAGTTTCTGCCCAATGGTGTTCATTATGCAGCACTCAAAGAGATGATTCTGATGCTGATGCCAGAGCAGCTCTGTTTCGATATTAAATTGGTTGTACAGGGTGATCAGGTCCCCGAATGCAGTCTGGGTCTTGACGGTAGTTGTCATCTTGGCTGGACAGGCTGGCTGGGAAATCCAAATAGTAGTGATCGTGCAGTTGTTTTGCATGGAATTGGTTAACCGGTTCAGATCTTAGAATACTGAACCGCAACAGGGACGTTAAAGATGGAAAAGATTCAGCTTAAATCACTGGTCGGACGACTGAATACTAATTGTACCCGAGCTTTGGAAGCTGCCGCTGGTCTCTGTGTGTCTCACGGCGGGTACGAGGTTAACGTTGATCATTACCTGATGAAGTTACTGGAAGAGGAGAATGATCTGGCCCGAATTCTGGTGCACTTTGAGATCAATATTGTTCATTTTGTAAAACGGATTCAGCACAGTATTGAACTGGAGCAAAAGGGTAATCAGAGTAAGCCTGTGTTTGCACAGTCGCTGGTTGGTTTACTTGAAGATGCCTGGCTGATTGCATCGCTTGAACTGGCGGCGCCGGAAGTCCGCAGCGGCCATCTGGTGATGGCGATACTGGCTAATCAGCGTCGCCATGGTATGGCCAGTTATGTCGATGATCTGAACAGTATCCCTTACGATGATCTCAAGGCGCATTACTCATCCATTACGGAAGGTTCCTGTGAAGTCGGTAGTGTCGCTAAAGGCAGTGTTGCCGCGGCGGTTGCAGAAGCCGATATGAGTGTGCTGGAAAAATTCTGTACCAACTTTACCGCTAAAGCCCGGGCGGGGGATATTGATCCGGTGTTCTGCCGGGATGTAGAGATCCGTCAGATGATCGATATTCTGGGGCGGCGGCGCAAGAATAACCCTATTTGTGTAGGGGATGCCGGAGTAGGTAAAAGCGCGGTTGTTGAAGGGCTTGCGTTGAAAATAGCCCAGGGCGATGTTCCGGATATCTTGGCCGGAGTCGAACTCTATGGTCTGGATCTGGGGTTACTGCAAGCTGGCGCCAGCGTAAAAGGTGAGTTTGAAAACCGGCTAAACGGCGTGATCAGCGCTATTAAGGCATCGCCAAAACCGATTATTCTGTTTATCGATGAAGCTCATACGCTGATCGGTGCTGGCGGTGCGGCAGGTAGCGGTGACGCAGCCAATCTGTTGAAACCAGCACTGGCCCGGGGTGAGCTGCGGACAGTGGCAGCGACCACCTGGTCTGAATATAAGAAATACTTTGAAAAAGACCCTGCGCTGGCGCGCCGCTTTCAATTGGTAAAACTGGATGAGCCAACTATCGAGCAAGCGGTAACCATTATTCGGGGGCTGCGTCAGACCTACGAAGCGGCCCACGGTGTTTATGTACGCGATGATGCGGTTGAAGCGGCAGCTAGGATGTCATCCCGATATATCTCTGGTCGTCAGCTACCGGATAAAGCGGTCGATGTGCTGGATACCGCCTCCGCGCGGGTGAAAATCAGCATTACCGCCAAGCCGGATGCGATTGATGATCTTGAACGTATGATTGAAACCCTGGAACGGGAGTCCCATGCACTGGAACGGGATATTGCCAGCGATGTATTGGCTGATGAAGGTCAGCTGGCGGAGCTGGCGCTGCAGATAAACGATCGACAATTAGAACTCGATACGCTCTTAATTCAGTGGCAGGCTGAACAGGAACTGGTGAACAGTATTGTTCAGTTGCGTCAGCAACTGGCACAGCATCGGGCTCTTAGCGTAGAAAATCTATCAGAAACCGATAGCTTAGAAACCAATAGCTTAGAAATAAATAACTCAGAAACGCATAGCTCTGAAATTGATGAGCAACAATTGCGTCGAGAAGTCAGCGATAAAGTCACCGCCCTGAGCGAACTACAGCAAGATAATCCGCTGATCCATTATGAGGTCTCCCCAGATGTTGTCGGTCGGGTGATCGCCGACTGGACCGGTATCCCACTGGGCAAGATGGTACGCGATGAGGCTCAGAGTGTTCTTAGTTTTAACCATCAATTGCAGCAACGAATCAAAGGGCAGAACCACGCGATAGATGCCATAGATCAGGGTATTCGGGCGGCAAAAGCCGGGGTGAATAATCCGGAAACACCGATGGGCGTGTTTCTGTTTGTCGGCCCCAGTGGTGTCGGTAAAACCGAAGCGGCTATCGGGGTTGCTGATCAGCAGTTTGGGGGTGAACGTTTCTTAACCTCAATCAATATGTCAGAGTTTCAGGAAAAGCACTCGGTCTCCCGTTTGATCGGTTCTCCCCCTGGATATGTCGGTTATGGTGAGGGTGGTCTGCTTACTGAAGCGGTACGCCAGAAACCCTATTCAGTGGTTCTGCTGGATGAAGTGGAAAAAGCCGATCTGGAAGTGATGAATCTGTTTTATCAGGTGTTTGATAAAGGGATGCTTTCTGACGGAGAAGGGCAGCTGGTTAACTTCCGCAACACCATCGTCTTCCTTACCTCAAATCTGGCCACCGATATTATTACCGATATGTGTGCTGATGGTCAACGCCCCTCGAAAGAGGCGTTGATTGAGGCGATCCGCCCGGTACTCAGTGCGCACTTTAAACCGGCACTGCTGGCGCGGATGCAGATCGTACCTTTCTATCCAATCGCCGCGGAAGTGATGGGCGATATTGTACGGATTAAACTGGATAAGGTGGTGCAAAGACTAGTAGCCAGTCAGAAGCTAATGCTGCATTACAGCGACAGCGTGGTGGAGGCTATCGCACTGCGCTGTACTGAGGTGGAAACCGGCGCCCGCAATATCGATCACATCCTAAATGGAACATTGTTACCGCAAATTGCAACGCAAGTACTTGAGCGGATGTCGGATGAAACCCGCTATACCACTCTGCTATTGGATATGGATGATAACGGTGGTTTTAAGCTTAGCTTTGGCAATGAGTATGACCCGCCGCTTCAGGAGTTGGAGCCAGTCTCATCAATCAGCGAAGAGGCCGACGAGATCGCCGTGACCGAAAATGATTGAATATGGGATTGAAGAATCGTTGCTGGCTCTGGAAGAACTGGTAAAG
>JAGPUU010000268.1 GCA_018067325.1 Amphritea sp. | reverse complement strand
GGGTAACGTCATGATGGCATCCGTTGCGGCAACTATCCGGGCGCCCGCCATATAGTTCACAGTACGGGCGATGTCGTTTCTTTTTAATTGTTGTGACTCTAGCCAGTGGTCTATCTGGTTTGAGCTTACGCCTGTCAGATCAGTAAATAATACGTGTTTAAGCTGACAGTACTGTTCGACAGAGAGCCTATCTTTGACCTGGTTGTTTTGGTTGGCTGCAAGGCAGGCCAGAGGTTCCTGTTGCCAGGGACGGCTGATGAGCAGTGGGTCAACAGGTTGGCTGCTATCGAGCCCCGCGATCAGATCTATTTCACGGTTTTCCAGTCTCTCTGTGGTACCTGGTTCGCTAATCATCTCTATCTCTATACGTATTCCGGAGGCGATCTGCTGAAGTCGCTGCATTAGTGGAGGCAGGGTAACCGCTTCGAAGTAATCGGTGCAGGCGACTGTAAAACAGTGGTTTGAGTCAGCGTGATCAAAGGGTTCAAGAGGTGCCAGACTGCGTTCGATAATGCGGATCACCTGGCGGATATCCGGCAGCATCGCTTCTGCTCTTGGGGTGGGTTTCAGTCCGTTACCGGTTCTCACCAGTAGTGGATCATCCAGTTGTTGCCGCAGACGGTTAAGTGCATGACTCATGGCGGATTGGCTGAGAAACATTCGTTCGGCAGCGCGACTGACATGACACTCGGTCAATAGTGCTTCCAGCAGGAGTAATAGATTCAGGTCGAACTGGCGCAGGGATTTCATCGCTTTACTCTACTTTACGTCGTTATTAATTTTGTGCATGTATATATTATAACTATGCATTTCAATAATTTCATGCGAGAAGGTACTCTGAATTCAATAACTGGAAATTGAACTGAGTTTTGAGGTGCATGATGTCTGATAAGCAAAATAATGTGGCCAATGCCGATCTTCCGATCTATGGCTCGTTAGGTATGACTTTTATGGAATTTCCGGTTGTAAGTGATCTGACTTCTTCTGATGCTGAAGTGATTGTAGCCGGGGTGCCATTCGATCTTGCAACATCGGGTCGTTCCGGCGCCCGTTTCGGGCCGCAGGGAGTACGTCAGGCCTCATCTCAATTGATCTGGGAAGGGGCGCGCTGGCCCTGGCAGTTTGCTCTGGATGATCATCTAAAAGTGGCTGATTCCGGTAATGTGCTGTTTAAGCATGGAGAGCCGCAGACTATGGTGGATAATCTTCAGGCTCATATTAGTACTATTTTGGATTCTGGAAAATCCGCTCTGACTTTTGGTGGCGATCACTTTATCACTCTGCCGGTGTTACGTGCGTATGCTAAGAAACATGGCCCGATGGCGCTAATTCACTTTGATGCCCACACCGATACCTATTCCGGTGGTACTAAATATGATCATGGCACGCTGTTTCATCACGCTGTTGAAGAGGGGCTCGTAGATACCGAACACTCAATCCAGATCGGTATTCGTACCGCTTATGATCTCGATGGCCATCCGTTTGAAGTACTGGATGCTGCCTGGGTAGGTGATCATGGTCCCAGGGCTATTCTCGAACGAATCCATGCGCGCGTTGGTGATAAAAAAACCTATGTGAGTTTTGATATTGATGGCCTCGATCCGTCTTGTGCCCCAGGTACTGGAACCCCTGTCGCAGGTGGTATGACGATGGATTGTGCCTTGAAAGTGATCAGGGGACTGCAAGGCTTAAATTTAGTAGGAATGGATGTTGTGGAAGTGGCGCCTGCCTATGATCATGCCGAGATTACTTCGCTGGCCGGAGCAACTCTGGCGTTGGAATACCTCTATGTACTGGCAGCCAACAAAATGCCTTAGTAGACCTTTTTAGTATCTTCTTTGTTTTCTTTGAGCTTTGGCTGCTACCTTTCTTAGGCGCAGCCTTTTTTATTATTTCAGATGCTGGTCAATAATTGGCTGCAAGCGGGTTAGTCCAGTATCAATCTGCGTCTCAGTGTAACCGGAGAAACCTATAACCAGGCCGCTGAGAGGTGGCTGCTTATCATAGTAATAGGATAACGGGCGAAGCCCGAGGCCTACAGTATTCGCTTGTTCTACAATCGCTTTGTCATCAGTGCCCGGCGGGAGTAGAAATACCCCGTGCATTCCGCCGTCGCTGGGTTCCCATACTAACTGATTGTTAAACCTTTTCTCGATCTGTTGCAGCAAGTATTCGCGACGGGCTTTGTAGAGTTTGCGCATTCGTCGCAGGTGGCTGGCAAACAGGCCCCGTGACATAAAGTCTGCTAAAGCAAGCTGGGGCAGTGAAGAGAGGCCGCCGTCGAGAAATCCGCGCATCTGGTTGAAGGAGGGTACTAATGCTGGTGGGAGCACCAGATAGCCGAGTCGGATTGCTGGATGTAGAATGCGACTAAAAGTGCCTGAATAGATCACAGAGTGCTCTCCATCCAGCCCCTGAAGCGCCGTAAGGGGCGGCCCGTCAAAACGGAACTCACTATCGTAGTCATCTTCAATAATGCAACTGCCGTGCTGTCTGGCCCATTGGAGGAGCTGTAGGCGGCGTTCAAGGCTCAGGGTGTAGCCCATTGGGAAGTTGCGTGAAGGGGTGATGAAGGCGAGGCGGGCATCTTGTTTATCGGTCAGTGCGATATCAGTGCGGAAGCCTTGTCGGTCTATAGGCACTGAAACTTTGACTCCTCCAACAGTGCTGATGGCACCGTCGATACCGGGAAAACCAGGATCTTCGACCAGTACTTTATCACCGGGATTGATTAGCATAGAAAAGGCCAGTTGCATTCCCTGCTGCGAGCCGGAGCAGATCATTACCTGTTCCATCTCACAGTGTATTCCTCGGCTGGTATTGAGGTAATTTACTATTTCCTGTCTTAGTTTGGGTTCCCCCATAAAGCTGCGTCCGCCACTGAATTTCATCAGTTTCCCAGCGTGACTGACTGAACGCTGCCACTCGGGCCAGGGGAACTGGTCCAGAGCAGGGCTTGCAGGCAATAATAGTTGCTGATTACTTTGATGGTAAAGAGGGCGAATCTGCTGAAGTAATTTGCTCTTGTCGGAGAGCTTGATCGGTCTAAGGTCAGGGCGATGGCTTTTCTGTATTGCTTTCCTGCTGAGGGATAGCTGCGTAGAGATATAGCTTCCATCACCCTGTCGGGTTTCGATATAACCCTCTGCCTGCAGCATTTCATAGACTTGTTTTATGGTGTTGCGGGATAGATTCAGCAGCTCTGCCAGTTCACGGCTGGAAGGAAGACGGCTATCTGCAACCAACTCTCCGCAAAGAATCTGTTGCTGCATATAGTTAAATAGCGCCCGGTATCGGGGTCGTTGAGATTCATCCTGTTCCAGAAAGGGGATAAATAGCTTTGAGTAGACCTGTTTCTTATAGCTTGGCTTGATCAAATTGGGCCTTAATAATATGTATAAATTGGATCTTAAGTAGATCCACTATAGCGGTTAACCTTCGTCTGTCGCAAATTTAAACAGCGTGAAGGGCAAGGTTATGAGTGAGATAAGGGTGACGGAACGGACCCGGGTAAGAAGGGGGCGTAAAATAGCCAGCTATGATCGAGACGTAGTTAACAATGCTATTGATGAATCCTGGGTATGTAATATTGGCGTCAGCGTGGATGGAGAAGCGATGGTGCAACCTAGCTCCCACTGGCGAATTGGAGATGAGATCTATCTACATGGCTCGGTTAAAAATGGTCTGTTTCAGACGGTGATGAAGGGTCAGACTGCATGCATTACGCTGTGTATTTTGGATGGGCTGGTGTTTTCCCGTTCTGCTTACCATCACTCGGTTAATTTTCGCTCAGTGATTATTTATGGCAAAGGCCGGCTGGTTGATGATGCTGATGAGAAACGCGTTGCACTGGATGCCCTGTTAGAAAAATATAGTCCAGGTCGTTCGACAGAAGTGCGCCCGCCGAATGAGACAGAGATGAAGGTTACAGGGGTGTTTGCCTTTCCAATCGAAGAGGTCTCTGCCAAGGTTCGCAGGGGCGGGCCCAATGAAGAGCCGGAAGATATGGAACTGGACATATGGGCGGGTGTTAAGCCCGTGATGACGGTGGTCGGTGATTTGATTCCAGATTAAAGCGTAGAGATCGGCATAGATATCATTGACATAAGGCTCCCTGTTTCGCCTATACTGCCTCTATGGAAGTAGGAGGTCTAATGTTTTTTCAAGGAAAATCATCGTCTGTTCTGTTAATTGTTTTTACATTGGTTGCGTTAACCGGCTGTAGCGCTCTAACGGGTTTCGATGTTGCTGTAAAAGACAACCCTCAGTTGGCTAAACAGAAGTTTAGGGCGGGGTTGGATGTCACTCAGGGAAAAGGCACCGAGCAGGATTACAAAGAGGGTGTAGAGCTCTTTAAGGATGCTGCATTGAATGGCTCGGCAAAAGGTGCGTACCTGGCCGGAATGTCATATCTCACAGGACGTGGTGTTGCTGTTAACTACGCTGAATCAGCGATATGGCTGGATTTGGCCGCTCAAAAAGATCACCCGGCTGCGTTATATGAGCTGTCTGTTCTCTACATGAATGGACGCGGTGTTGAAAAGAGCCGTCTGTGGGCCGGGTATATGCTGAGCCGAGCGGCTGACCTTGGGCATAAACAGGCAATGTTTGATCTGGGTGTCGTCTATGCACGTGGTCTGGGTCTTCCTCAAAATCTTGCTGCTGCCTGGTATTGGTTTGCTCAGGCGGAAAAACAAGGTGTAGCGCTTTCAAAAGAACTTAAACGCAGAATGTACGCCAAGAGTAATGCAGGGTCCCGCGGAACAGCTCGTCGTTTGATGAGTTATCATTCGGGTGAAATAGACCGTTCGACGACTTTGTTTCTTCAGCTTCGGCTGTCAGCGTTAGGGTATTCGCCAGGCCCTGCTGATGGCATCTGGGGGCAGAAAACAAAGGTTTCTTACCGCCGGTTTACGCAAAAGGAGTTTTTGCTGAGTGATTTGGAGATCAATTGGCACAACCTGCAGATGATTAGAGATTATTAAGGTCCGAGCAAAGCAAGGTGTCAGACTTTAAGTCTCGGCGTTTTCTGGGTCAGTTTCTGAATTGTTGTCTGTTTCGGCTTCCGGCGCCGATTCAATACCTAATAAAGCATCTACAGCGCTAACCACTTCTTCGTTAAGCTCTTTATTAGCGGCCTGTCCAAGAATTTCAATTGCGGTTTGTTCCAGATCAGCGCGCTCTTCTTCGCTAATTGCATCTCGTGCTGCGTTTACTGCTGCTTCATACTGGCCCAGTAAACCTACAGCAGAATTTGGTGACGCATTGGCTCGTGCTGTTGATGATGCATGGGCTGCATTCAGTCGTCCGAGCTTAGCTGAAACTGCTTTATGATCATTTCCCAGTCCATTATTACTGCTAAATCCCTTATTAGCGGACTTGTTCGACTTGCCCTGCACGCTATTACCCAGACCAAATGCGTTACCATTCCCCTTACTATTTCCGCCAGCGTTACTGCTGTTACCACCGCCGTTTCCGCCGCCGTTACCACCGCCGT
>JAGPUU010000470.1 GCA_018067325.1 Amphritea sp. | reverse complement strand
CCCCTGCTTAGTCGCCTGTTATGTGACTCGTTAAATAGAGGCCATCAGCTCTAACAAAGCTTGTTCACCGTTTCTAAAGACAGGCCAACCGTCACCGGTCAGAATAGCGTCAATACCCTTAATTGATGCAACCCTTTTCACCGAGGCTTTAGCTTGTTCTACATCTTTTAGTTTAGCGTCCGGAATCATACAAAGCTTACCACCTGAATGCGCTCTAATAAGGTCGCCGGTGATGAGAGTATTTCCTTCAACAATGAAGGCCAGCTCCCCCTCTGTTTTAGAGCCGCTCAAAGCATAGACATCTAGCCCATCAATAACGCTCTTACCTTCACTTAACCACTGGGTACATTTAATAGGGAAACTAGCCTTCTCGCCAGCGGGCCCCCAAATATCAGCACCGGTTTGTTGAGCTAAAGCTTCAGCATTTCTAATATGGTCAGAATTGGAAATGATGATATGACTAACGTTTCCTAGTGATTTCAGATGGTTTTCATCATGGGCCGTTAAGGGTAGCGGGTCAAAAATTACATTACCGCTATCTCTCACCCAAAGGTAACTATGAAAATCTATATCCCTATCTTCGTCAAACTGAGTCCAGCAATATAGATTGCTTTGGTGAAGTAATTTCATAAGTCATTCTCTCTGGCTATCGGGTGCTTAATTATGGAAGCTCGGCCTACTTACTAAGAGTAGACACTTGCTATGCAATTAACCTGTACTCATACAACCTAAAATCAAAATGCGTTTTTTCAGTATACACCGGGCAAGTCATTTCTCTGTGAACTCAATATTCTCGGTGGTTAATCTTTGCCGTTAGAAGCCTTAAGAACTGTTTACCACAGAGGGCACGAAGAGCACCGAGAGATAGCAAAGCGTGTCGACTCCCTGAAGACACTTCGACCTTACCAACAGCGGGATAAGCCTTAAAATCAAATAAGGAAATCTAAACTTAAAAGCTAACCGTATAGATAGATAATTAAAACCACTGAGAAAATTCATGTTTTCAATATTCAAAGCGAATCCAGCAAAAAGGCTCAATCAACTTTATAAATCAAAACTAGAGCAAGCCATGCAGGCACAGAGAAGTGGCGATATTGAAAGTTATTCTCAATTAACCGTGGAAGCTGAAAAGGTATATAAACAAATTTTGGCTATGGAAAAAACGCAGTAAATTAAAAACGGGGCTGGTTTATTTTCACGCCTGAATAAATCCACCAGCCCCTTTACCCAAGCTCTACTAGGAGGCTTTAGCTTTTCTCTGTGAACTCTGTGTTCTCGGTGGTGTATCTTTGCTATTAGAAGTTTTAAGAGCGGTCTACCACAGAGGACACGGAGAACACCGAGGGGACGAAATTAATTCGTCTGGCCCCTTTGCTTCCCCTTATAATTCAACTCCTATGATTAGCTAGGCATCACTTCTGTTATTTAACCGAGGGACGGCAATCAATCATGAGCAGATCCAGATCTGTCTGGCCTTGTGTCGGGTCGGCTAAATCGCGCGGCTCCAACATTTCGCACTCATCCTTTACCATCTGCTCGATAGTCACAGGGTAATGTTTGCAATCGTCGGGACGGTCGAAATAAATATCACAGATATACTTTTCTTCACCGGGTAGTTGCTTCAACCATGGACAACGTTTGAGTTGCTTGCCGGTATCTGGATCTATCCAGATTTTACCTTCACTGACAAAGTTCGATATATGGGGCCTGAATATCTCCCAATACTCAACTTCGTCTGCTGTCACAGATAACCCGCCGTCACTATAATTGACGCAACATTTACCGCATTGATTACATTCTTTCACACTGTTACTTCTCTACTAGGCTTTAGAGCTTAACGCTAAGCTATGCTGACACAAATTAACGGGCTCGGCATCAAATACTCTGTTCCCTTTGATTCAGATAATTTAGCCTGGCACCTTTGGAATGCTAGCTGAGCGATCTGTATCATCAGAAAAACTGACTATCTGAATAGATAGAGGGTATTCAGTTTCTTTACTCAAAAGCTCTATATCAGGTAGATCTTTCTGGTTCAATTTAACGCCGATTGAAGCTAAATTTTCGTAGAGAGTTAAGAGCCTGTCTGGATAAATTTCAGCACGTAAAACTAACGCCTTATTTCCCAGCAATTTCATATCGTCAACACCTAGGCATACCTTGCTTACGATTGCGCGGGCATCATTCGTAATATTCCCAATCGACTCTAGAGTTGAACACTGAATTTGAATAATTTTTATTCGAGCCACGTATACCTACCTACTTATAAACTAAAACGGGACTGACTTATTTTCAGTTATATTTACATCTGAATACATAAATCCACCTCGCCCTTCTCCAAGCTATGCTGACACAAATCGACAGAGCCAGCATCAATTACTCTGTTCCCTTTGATTCCATGGCTGCACAATGCAAGACCAGCCCCTAGGCCCTCCGTCGCTTGCTAGAAAATGCATTACCGTAGGTTGGGATGAGGTACGAATCCCAACAAGATACAAAGCAGAAATCATTCTTTCTCAGTGCCCTCTGTGGTTAATATTTTATGGATGGAGTGCCTTTTTACCACAGAGGACACAGAGAGCACGGAGGGGTTACCGCATTAAAAGAATTTTGCCTGCTACCCCGGTCTGAATCAGAGATAATGAGCAGGCAATAATTACAATTCTGGATATTCTTCGAGGAACCGCAACCAGTCTTTAACCACTTCATATTTTGGAGGTTCTTCCCCCTTGATAACGCGAAGAAATCGCTCCTGTTCAGGGAAGAAGGGTTTGAGGGTTCCATTGGAAATGGCCATCCAGTACTTTCCCTGTGTATGGATGATGTGCTGACTAATCTGACTATAGTCTTCACTTAACTTCACATCATAACCACCACTGCGCCACACCTCTAGATGAGAGTCAGGGTAGAAGCTTTTGACCCTGTCCATACGCTCGAAGATATGGCCAATCATCTCTTCATTTTTCAGAATTCCCGTATGGCTACTTTCGAAACCGAGCTGTCCCGTTGCCTGCTGCTGTGCTTCTAGGCGTAGCTGGCTAGATAGTGGTACAACGCCATCGCTGTTTTTTCTTATTTTAAGAGTCGTAGGATTATCGTAGGCGTAGAGTAACTGATGCTCAATAGTTTGCGGCAACGACGTGTGAAAGAGCTCTTTGATGAAGCGATTATCTGGATTCACATCACGCCAGGAAGGTAACACAATCAACCCATGCTTTTCGCCTGATGCCGCTGCTGGGTGTCCGCCAAAAGGAGTCGCTATGGTGACAAACAAGCTAACCTGGTTTTCCTTCTGACTGTCGTCATACTTGTTCAGAGCTTCCCTTACTATCAGTCCACCCATGCTGTGAGCGATAATGATCATTGGCATCTCACCCAAATTAACAACTTCTCCCGAAAGATATATCCGATTAAAAAACTCTGCTAATTGGTCCAGATCGCCACCGGATGGATAGTAAAAAAACCAAGGTTTATAGCGCTCTCGATCCAGCTGTTTAATAATCGGTTCGAAAGCACGGGGAGAGCCACCAACACCATGAACAAATACCACTGGAATTTTAAATCTAAGATCCTCTTCCAGCGCGTAAAACATAATCGGCGATTTTTCGAGAAATGACGCGGGATCGTACATACCCAAAATAGCCATATTCTCAGCAAAAATCGGGTCGTCAAGACTGCGTATGCTCCCGGCGGGAAAGTATAAAGATTGCTGTGGTTCGACAAGTTTCTGCATGGAAATAGCGTCAGCCCAATCAACTTGCTGAGGTGACGTTAGCTGAATGTTAATTCTATCCAGAACCCTTTCGGAAGAGCTTGTCTGGTTCAAAGAGATAGCTTTTTGGCCTACCACCTCAGTCCGATCGAAAACCCGATTATTGTCCCTGTCCGCATACACTAGAAGTTGATAGTCTCCTTCGGGCAAGTTTAAACCGAAATGAGTTCCCGCTCCCGCAAAGTACATAGTATCGACACGTTCATGTGGTTTGAATTTACTCGAATATGCAGCAACGGCCAGGGGTAAATTGGAGTAACTGACATTTTTATCGATGGTTTGACCAATAACAAAATAGGTCTCTCTATCGAGCATATGCTTCAGGTTAACCTGCCCCGGATCAGCCGCTTGAATCCGAGCATATTCAGCCTGTATCGAAGCATGATTCATGTATGTACATGAACAGAGGTTCAAAATACAAAACAGACTAACGATGATATGTTTCACACTATTCTTCCACCAAAAAGGCTCTTAAAAACTAATATCTAGCAATCTAGAAAAAGGGGCAAGGGTTCTATTTTAATAGGATAATTGAAGACAGGGTAGATTTATAATTCCTCTACGCTGACTCTATTTACTCCAAATCAAGGGAATAAAATCAATTACTCTGCCCTTCAACTCTCAGGTCATGAGTGGTCTATTTGCATATCATTTGGAAACGGTCTGCCTTGATTAGATTCAACGGCATCCTTGAGGCTAATTAAGAATACCGCCCATTTAGTGCTGCAATGCGCCATAAAATCAGTAGGTTCTTTCCAATCAGAATGAGTAAACCGGACAAATGTTTGCTCACCTTCAACCTGTAGTTGGAATAAAATTTCAGTACCCATCCATGGCTCGGGCATATTGCCTGAATGCTTCCAACGCACCGTTTTATTTGCAACAAGCTCTACTACAGCAAAGTCTGGGCCTCCACCGTTAAAACGAAATTCGATAATTGAGCCTACGCCACCTGCCCCAGAGATATCGTTAGTCCACCATTGAGCTAACCCATCATTTGTTGTTAATGCTTCATAGATTTTTTCAGGCGAAGCTTTGATACCAACCCGGTGATTTATGTCCATCATAATTCTCCCAAAATTCCCCCTTTATCATAGCCTCCTTTAGCGTTTGTGGCTGTATGAAGCCACTCACCCCCCCATCAAGTGCAGCGATATACCCATCAGCACTTGCTGCTATATAGACAGAAAATTTCATCTAGTTGCTTCTTGGCGCAATGCTAGAGATTACTTATGACACCGCGCTAAGGGGACTGGAAATCAAAGGGATAAAATCAATGACTCTGACTCCTTTGATTTTTCTGACCTCTTTGGTTTTGGAAAGCGATGACCAGCTTGGTGTACCGCTGTATAGTCGGATAAAAATTGATACGGCGAACAGCTTGAACCAGTACCTGTCATCAGATGAATCTTTTGGCGAGTTTGAATTGCCTTTGTTCAAGTCTGAATATTGATCACTTATCCTTATCGTTGTTATAAAAAATTAGAGCTCTATCTGCATGAAAAACAGTCTTTATATCACCGGCCTTTTGCTTATATTTGTTTCAGGTTATTCGTTTGGAGGCTGTACAGATTTCAGACCCATCGATGAGATTGGATCTCGATTTATAGTTGATGAAGACCTAGTACTGGACACAAAAACAAACCTGAGATGGCGTCGCTGTAGTGTAGGCACTACCTGGGTATCTGGGAAAGGTTGCACTGGGCGCATAAAAATTATGAGTTTGTCTGCAGCAAAAAGGTTGGCTCAAACCCTTGGCGATGGCTGGCGCGTTCCAGATATAGAAGAGCTCTACAGTATTGTTGAGCCCCAATGTTCCGACCCGGCTGTGAATAAAGAAATTTTCCCAGACATAAGAGACTTGGGTGAAGGTGCACCGTATTGGAGTATTAGCCAGGTTCAGGAGTTACCG
>JAGPUU010000263.1 GCA_018067325.1 Amphritea sp. | reverse complement strand
AATTGCATCAATGCCAGTCGTAGATATCCCGCGTGCGGAAAGCTCACGAACAAGCCAACCTTCTCCACAGCCGATATCAAGCGCATTCTTTGCCGGAATAGACGATATGGTTTCAAGAATCGCTTGGTCAGTCACAAGCCTTCGGCTTTCGATTTCTTTATTTTGAATAGCCTTCACCCATGGAGAGACATTCTTTCTCCATGACTCTACTATCTGATTATCACTGAAAGTCTTCATGTTTACTCATAAGCATTTAAAGCCACTTATAACCACTACCAACTGTTTTTAAGTTAAGTACTCTGACATCACTTATGTTGGTGAAAAAGCCTTCAATAGCTCTGCATTCGTGGGGTACTTCTCTAATAATTCAACAAGCTTCCTGGCGCCTTCTAACGGTTTAAGGTTGGTAAGGCTTCTGCGCAAAACTCTAACATTTTGAATCTCTTTCGAGTTAAGAAGAAGCTCCTCACGGCGCGTGCTACTTTTTGCAATATCCAGCGCGGGGAAAACCCGGTGGTTTGCCACCTCGCGTGATAATACGATTTCCATATTACCGGTGCCCTTGAACTCCTCAAAAATCACCTGATCCATCCGGCTTCCGGTATCAACCAGTATGGTCGCCAGAATCGTTAGCGAGCCACCATTCTCAATCTTTCGAGCGGCACCAAACAGTTTTCTTGGTATTTCCAGGGCTCGAGCATCAACCCCGCCCGACATTGTGCGGCCGCTACTCTTGCGCTCTGCATTATGAACCCGTGAGAGCCGCGTGAGGGAATCTATGACAATCATTACATCATGACCTTCCCCAACTTGCTTACGGGCGGTGTTAAGCAGCTCATTTGCCACACGAACATGCTGCGCATAGCTTTCATCGGAGGATGAAGCGTGAACTTCTGCCTTTACGTTGCGCTTAAAATCAGTCACTTCTTCAGGGCGTTCATCGATGAGCAATGCATATAGCTTTATCTCAGGGTAAACTTCCCCCACGGCCTGGCATATATGTTTCAACATAGTGGATTTACCAGAACCTGGAGGAGCAACAATCAAACCTCGCTGTCCCATTCCAATTGGCGTGATCAAATCCATCGCTCGCATGGAGAGTTCCTTAGAACCAGACTCTAGGCGAATACCGGGTGTAGGATGGATGACTACGCCATTTGCAAAACGCTTGAGTGGGTCACCATCAAACTGGTCCACTGCATCTACGGGTACCGCGTTTTTATTCTTCTTCACCTTCAAGCTTAATGTTTTTCGCGTCATGATATCGGTTTATAGCTCTAGAAAATTAAGTATTTATCGACCAGTTTACAATAGTCTAACGAAGGCTTTTGTGACGTTAAATTCCGGGTAACTCGAATAAATATAATCTAACCTATTTATTCATAGCCCTCCCCATTATGCAGGAAAGCTTTCAGGTCGACCTCAGCCTTAAGCATATTGGCGCACCCGAGAAATAAAAAAAGAGCGCATGAGCGCTCTTAATCCTTATCTAGCGAGTCGCGCAGCGACATTCTAACAACTAGCAACCACTCAAAGAGTGAGTTCGCGGTTACTCGCCTTGATAAACTCTTTCTTCAGATCTTCAAAGGTCTGTACCGCTGGGAACTGCGGGAATTCATCGATAACATTTTGTGGTGAATGGAACAGTACACCCGATTCAGCCTGAGTCAGCATGGTGGTGTCATTGTAAGAATCACCCGCGGCAATCACTCGGTAGTTCAGCAGCTGAAAGGCACGAACAGACTGACGCTTTGGATCTTTTTGACGCAGTGTGTAGTCAGTAATACGACCACTCTCATCCACTTCTAGTTTATGACACAGGAGAGTCGGATAACCCAGCTGCTTCATTAATGGTGCGGCAAACTCATAGAAGGTATCTGACAGTATCACGACCTGGAAACGTTCACGTAACCAATCGATAAATTCGACGGCACCTTCCAGCGGTGACAGACGATCAATCGTCGCCTGAATTTGTGGCAGTGTCAGTCCATGCTCATCCAGAATACGCAGACGCTGCTTCATCAGCACATCATAGTCAGGAATATCACGGGTGGTCGCTTTAAGCTCTTCAATTCCGGTTTCTTCAGCGAAAGCGATCCAGATCTCAGGGATCAGTACACCTTCCAGGTCAAGACATGCGAGTTCCACAAGCGACTCCTGTGTTTTTAGTTATTTAGCAAAAAACGCTATCAAATTATGTGCGCCAGATTCTACCGGAATCAAGCACTACTCAACAAGTAGCTAAGAAAGCTATGAGCAAGTCCCTTGCACATAGCCTGCTCTTGGATATTGGATTTCAAAGAGACCGAGAGCCTGTCAGGGACGGCAGCTACCCTGATAGTTAAACGTGAGCGCTGTTAATCGCTCATATGGAAACTCAAGATCGTTAAATAGATCGCGTTGGGATTCGTACCTCATCCCAACCTACGAGTTGCTTTAATCGTTCAGATAAACACTTGATTGATCACGTTGGGGTTCGTGCCTCACCCCAATCTACGAAGCTCACTCTAGAAACCGCGAGGCGGCATTCTAGCGGCATCTCAGCCTTCAGGCTTATACCGCTTCATATCATCAGCATAATCTTCGGTCCAGTCACCTACACCATCAAAGATACGATGCTCTTGTGGCAGAATAACCCAGGGTAGCTTTCGTTTAATCCAGATATGCGCACTTACCTGAACAACCTCTGGATTATCGAGAGTACCTACATAAAGAGTTCTAATGCGGGGACGAGCAGAATTCTGTGCAAACAATGCTGAGCCACAGGTTTTACAAAACCAACTTGTCAGCTCATTGCCCGAATCCGCCACCCTAATTCTGCTACCAGCATTCCCCTGAGAGATAGTCAGGGCTTCAGCCGGTACCTGCATACAGATATTAAATGCACTCGATGAAAGCTTTTGGCAGGCACGACAATGACAGGTATATGCAACGAACCCCGGTGCCGTCAGTTCATACTTCACCTGACCGCACTGACACTCCCCTCGCATTGGTTTTAACATGTTCAGTATCTCATTTACTTGTAGCCTAATTGGCTAAGACGAATAACGAACTAACTCTCGCATATTTTCACACCTCGCTCCAGACGTATTCAGCTCGATGGTAAGCGAGAAACAGCACTGCAAGCCTTCCTATTTTCTTATAATATAATTAACATGCTAATTAATTTAGATCTTGTCAAAATAACTGCCTTCATAACCTGAAAGGCCGTTTGTAGGAAGAAGATGTTTAAACCTCAATCGATTTCAGTCATTATCATTCTCGCCGCAGCCGTTGCACTGGGCCCACTGTCGACAGACATGTATCTGCCAAGCCTGCCAGGGTTGACCGGGGTATTCGATACGACGATCGATCGAGTGCAGGTGACGCTTTCAGTCTATCTTTATGGTTTTGCCTTTGCTCAATTAGTCTACGGACCTTTGGCGGATCGTTTTGGCCGCAAACCCATCATGCTAGGCGGGCTGGTACTGTTCATTTTTAGTTCTATCGGTTGCGTTCAGTCAACCACCATCGATGAGCTGATAGTGTTTCGCTTCCTTCAAGCCCTTGGCGCTTGCGGTGGACAGGTATTGGCCCGAACGATGGTCCGTGATATTCACGGCCCCGTTAATGCAGCGAAAGCTCTCTCGATGATGGGCAGTATTATGGCGCTTGCGCCGGTGGTAGCCCCTATTATTGGTGGCTGGATGATTCTCTGGTTTGAATGGACCTCAACTTTTATCTTCCTCACCATCTATGGCGTTTTAGCCTCCATACTGATTGTGTTTAAAGTGCCCGAATCCCTGGCTGCTGAAAACCGTAACTCACTCAACCCCTGGACCATCTTAAAAAACTTTGGCTCTCTCTTGAAGCAGCCTGTCTTCATGGGTTATACCCTAAGCTGTAGCTTCATTTTTTCCGGCTTATTCGCTTTTCTCTCGGGTGCGCCTTTTGTCATTATCGACTACTTTGGGTTTCCGGCTGAACACAGTGGTATCTTCTACGCTATCGCCTCCTGCGGCTTCTTAACCGGCACTATCATTGCCCAGCGAATCGGCTCCCGCGTGGGTATTAATGGCGTTATCAAGCGAGGTGCCTTATTTGCCGTTATCGCGGGAATCACTATGCTCGTACCCGCCCTGTTTAACTTTCACAACCTCTGGCTGACTGCGTTAACTCAGGTCGTCTATATGGTCGGTGTCGGTATGATAATGCCCCAGGCAATGGCAGGCGCGCTCATACCCTTCCCTAAAATCACCGGCACAGCCTCTTCTTTGCTTGGTTTCACCCAGTCAGTGATTGCCGCCACTACCGGCATGTTGGTTGGGCATTACCATAGTGGCACGCCTACCACTATGGCAGTGACAATTGCGTTAATGGGGGCCCTCTCTCTACTAAGCTTCTGGCTACTTGTTAAACCATCAATAAGTAAAAACTAACTTTACGTTTTATCCAAGAGTCAAAGTTTTAATAAGGGTTTATCTTTACGAATATTCATGTGAAAGTAACGCCTGCTGTACGACTATTCACTACTCTATTTTGTATCTTTTCGCTGGAGAATATTTATGTTGATCTATCCAAACTCATCTTGTTTGCTGGTTGTTGATATACAAGAAAAACTAGCCCCAGCGATACATGAGGCCGAAGCGGTGGTCGCCAACGCACGCTGGTTAGTAGAGGTAGCGAAACTCGCCAAAGTACCCGTCTTAACATCGGAGCAATACCCGAAAGGTTTAGGCCGGACAGTTAAGGAACTGCGGGATGTATTACCTGAAGATGGTTATATGGAAAAGCTTCACTTCTCCTGTATGTCTGACCCTGGCTGTAACGAGAAGATCAATAGCCTTCGCCCTAATCAGGTAATCATTGTCGGAATGGAAGCCCATGTCTGTGTTTTGCAGACAGCCATTCAAATTAAACAGCAGGCACGGGAAGTATTTGTTGTATCCGATGCTGTCTCTTCACGTAACCCCGCTGATAAAG
>JAGPUU010000262.1 GCA_018067325.1 Amphritea sp. | reverse complement strand
TTTGAGCCGGTTCTGATTGAAGGTAAAGCCATTCAATTGCACCCATTGGTTTGTACAGCATTTAACGCCGACTTCGATGGTGACCAGATGGCGGTACACGTACCGCTGACAATTGAAGCGCAGCTGGAAGCTCGCGCGCTGATGATGTCAACCAACAACGTACTGTCTCCTGCGAACGGTGAGCCAATCATCGTTCCATCTCAGGACGTAGTACTGGGTCTGTACTGGATGACCCGTTCACGTATCAATGCTCAGGGTGAAGGTACTGTCTTTGCCGATATTAAGGAAGTTCAGCGCGCCTACGGTGCCAAGCAGGTTGATCTGCAGGCAATTGTTAAGGTTCGTATTAACGAAACTATCCGTGATATCGAAGGCAACGAAGAGCATCGCATTACCATTCAGGAAACAACTGTTGGTCGTGCTATGTTGTTTGATATCGTGCCTACAGGTTTGCCGTTTGAACTGGTAAACCTGGCGATGACGAAGAAAGCTATATCACGTCTGATCAACACCGCTTATCGTATTGTTGGTTTGAAAGACACCGTTATCTTTGCTGACCAAGTTATGTACATGGGCTTCCGTCAGGCAACTGTTTCCGGCTCTTCTATCGGTGTTAACGATTTCGTTATCCCGGATGAGAAAGCTGAGATCATCGCCGCAGCTGATGCTGAAGTGAAAGAGATCGAGATGCAGTTTGCCGATGGTCTGGTTACCCAGGGCGAGAAATATAACAAGGTTATCGACATCTGGTCCCGCGCCAATGAAATTCTGGCTAAGAAGATGATGGATAATCTGAAGCGGGAGGAGGTTCTGGATCGCGATGGCAATACGGTCGTTCAGGATTCCTTCAACTCAGTTTATATGATGGCTGACTCCGGTGCCCGAGGTAGTGCGGCGCAGATTCGTCAGTTGGCGGGTATGCGTGGTCTGATGGCTAAGCCAGATGGCTCCATCATTGAAACGCCTATCACCGCAAACTTCCGTGAAGGTCTGAACGTACTTCAGTACTTCATCTCTACTCACGGAGCGCGTAAAGGTCTGGCGGATACCGCATTGAAGACTGCGAACTCCGGTTACTTGACTCGTCGTCTGGTTGACGTAGCGCAGGATCTGGTAATCACTGAAGAAGATTGTGGTACCGAAGCGGGTATGATCATGCAGCCGTTGATCGAGGGTGGCGACGTAGTTGTCGGTCTGGGTTATCGTGTTCTGGGTCGTACCGTTGCTAAAGATGTAATGGATCCGACCGGTAAAGAAGTGCTGCTTGAAGCGGGCACTCTGATGGATGAGACTTGGGTTAAGCGTCTTGACGATGAAGAGCGTTACTCTTCTATCGATGAGATTGTGGTTCGCAGTGCAATTACCTGTGAAACTACCTTCGGTCTCTGTGCCAGTTGTTACGGTCGTGACTTGGGTCGTGGACATCGGGTTAACCCGGGTGAAGCGGTCGGCGTTATCGCAGCACAGTCAATCGGTGAGCCAGGTACACAGCTTACCATGCGTACCTTCCACATCGGTGGAGCGGCATCGCGGGCAGCGGCTGTTGACAGCGTTCAGGTGAAAAACTCCGGTACGATTCGGATGCACAACCTGAAAGCAGTAGAAAAAGCTGATGGCTCTTTGGTTACAACATCCCGTTCCGGTGAGTTGGGTGTAACCGATGAGCACGGTCGTGAGCGTGAGCGTTATAAGCTACCTTACGGTTCTGTTATCAAGGTTCAAGATGGTTCCACGGTTGATGCTGGTGCTGTTGTTGCAAACTGGGATCCGCATACCCATCCAATCATCTCTGAGGTTGCGGGTAAGCTTCAGTTTGTTGGTATCAATGACGGTGTTACCGTTAAGCAGCAGACTGATGAATTAACCGGTCTGTCGACTATTGAGATTCTGGATGCCGCTGTGCGTCCTGCTGCGGGCAAGGATATTCGTCCTCTGATCCGTTTGGTAGACGCTACTACGGGTGATGATCTGTTCCACCCAGGAACGGACCAGCCTGCACAGTACCTGCTGCCTGCTAAGGCGATTTTGAACCTGAGTGATGGTGGAGAGGTGGGTGTCGGTGATGTATTGGCTCGTATCCCTCAGGAAGGCTCTGTAAACAAGGATATCACCGGTGGTCTGCCACGGGTTGCTGACTTGTTTGAAGCGCGTAAGCCGAAAGAGTCGTCTATCCTGGCTGAGATCTCCGGTACTATTACCTTCGGTAAAGAAACTAAGGGTAAGAAGCGTCTGGTTATCTCTCCTCAGAATGCTGATCCAATTGAGATCATGATTCCAAAATGGCGTAACCTGAACGTATTTGAAGGCGAGACGGTTGAGAAAGGCGAGGTTATCTCTGATGGCCCGTCTAATTCACACGATATTCTGCGCATCAAAGGTGTTGCTGAGCTGGCGAAATATATTACCACTGAAATTCAGGACGTATATCGCCTCCAGGGTGTTGGTATTAACGATAAGCACATCGAAGTTATTTGTCGTCAGATGCTGCGTAAAGTTGATATCACCAACGGTGGAGATAGTACGTTCATCAATGGTGAGCAGGCTGAATACCACAAGGTAATTGAAGCGAATAAGCGCCTGGAAGCTGAAGGTAAGATGCTGGCTAAGTACGATCGCGTACTGCTGGGTATCACCAAAGCATCCCTGGCGACTGAGTCCTTCATCTCTGCGGCTTCCTTCCAGGAAACTACCCGCGTACTCACCGAAGGTGCGGTATGTGGCAAGAAGGATTACCTGCGTGGTCTGAAAGAAAACGTTGTTGTGGGACGTCTGATTCCGGCTGGTACCGGTTTGGCATACCACAAAGCGCGTAAGCGTAAGGCTCAGAAAGTTGATGATAACGTATCTGTAAGTGCAGAAGACGTTCAATTGGCGCTGACCGAAGCGTTGAATCAAGCGGCGAGTGATGCCTGATTCAGAATAAATCTGGTCGAATATTGACCTGATGGGCCGAGATTGAGTACAATCTCGGCCCTTTCGTGACAGGAGTGAAAAAAATCCTGTTTTTTTGGTGCTTAAATAAAGCGTGGAGTTTGCTTAATGGCAACTATTAACCAGTTGGTACGACAGCCGCGCAAGCGCAAAGTGACCAAGAGTGACGTACCTGCACTGCAGGCTTGTCCTCAACGTCGTGGCGTTTGTACCCGCGTCTATACTACAACCCCTAAGAAACCGAACTCAGCATTACGTAAAGTATGTCGTGTTCGTCTTACTAACGGATTTGAGGTTACTTCCTACATCGGTGGTGAAGGTCATAACCTACAGGAGCACTCTGTTGTTCTTATCCGTGGTGGTCGTGTAAAAGACTTGCCGGGTGTTCGTTACCACACAGTACGTGGCGCACTGGATACCAGTGGCGTTAACGACCGTAAGCAAGGTCGTTCTAAGTACGGTACCAAGCGTCCTAAGTCTTAATAGTTTACGGGACAGCGACAGAAGTCAGGCAACGGTTGTGCAAACAACCGGCTATACAACTAGAGCTAGACCGCAAGCAATAAGAGTAAGGTCAGGTATCAATTCCTGAAATAACCTGAAGACCTAGATTAAGGGGCTTATCATGCCAAGAAGAAGAGTTGCGGCAAAACGTGAAATCCTGCCGGATCCTAAGTTCGGTAACATTACACTGGCAAAATTTACTAACCACTTGATGATCAGTGGTAAGAAATCTGTTGCTGAGAAGATCGTTTACGGCGCGCTGGAAACAATTGCACAGCGTACTGATGAAGATCCAATTGAAGCATTCAACAAAGCTTTAGAAGCTATCCAGCCTATGGTTGAGGTTAAATCTCGCCGTGTAGGTGGTGCTACTTACCAGGTGCCTGTAGAAGTGCGCCCATCCCGTCGTGTAGCACTGGCTATGCGTTGGTTGGTGGATTCTGCTCGTAAGCGTGGTGAAAAATCCATGGCGCTGCGTTTGGCCGGTGAAATCGGTGATGCAGTTGAAGGTCGTGGCGCAGCTGTGAAGAAACGTGAAGACGTTCATCGCATGGCTGAAGCGAACAAAGCATTCGCTCACTACCGCTTCTAAGCTTTTTTATGAAGTTCCGAGGATTGAGTTTTGGCTCGTAAAACGCCTATTAACAGATACCGAAATATCGGTATCGTTGCCCATGTTGATGCGGGTAAAACCACTACGACTGAACGCGTTCTGTTCTACACCGGTATGTCTCATAAAATCGGTGAAGTACATGATGGCGCAGCGACCATGGATTGGATGGAGCAGGAACAGGAGCGTGGTATCACTATCACCTCCGCTGCGACTACCTGTTTCTGGAGTGGTATGAGCCAGCAGTTTGATCAGCACCGGATCAACATCATTGATACACCGGGGCACGTTGACTTCACGATTGAAGTTGAGCGTTCTCTGCGGGTACTTGATGGTGCAGTTGTGGTGTTGTGTGCGTCTTCTGGTGTTCAGCCTCAAACTGAGACCGTATGGCGTCAGGCAAACAAGTATGAAGTACCACGCATGGTGTTCGTCAATAAGATGGACCGTGCGGGCGCAGACTTCTTCATGGTCGCTGATCAGTTGAAAGAGCGTCTGGGTGCTCATGCTGTGCCGATCAATTTCCCGATCGGTGCAGAGGAAGAGTTTAAAGGTGTTGTCGATCTGGTCCGTATGAAAGCCATTATGTGGAATGAATCGGATCAGGGGATGACTTACGAGCTGGAAGAGATCCCAGCTGAGCTGCAGGGACAAGCTGAAGATCTGCGTGAGCAGATGATAGAAGCGGCTGCTGAAGCTACTGACGAGTTGATGGATAAGTACCTTGAAGAGGGTGATCTGTCCAATGAAGATATCAAGGCAGGCTTGCGTCGCCGTACCCTTGATAATGACCTGGTTCTGATGCAGGCAGGTTCTGCATTTAAGAATAAAGGTGTTCAGGCGGTTTTGGATGCCGTTATTGAGTATATGCCGTCGCCGGTGGAAGTTAAGGCGATTGAGGGTGTGCTCGATGACGATGAAACCGTTGCAACGCGTGAAGCCGATGATAGTGCTCCTTTTGCAGCTCTGGCGTTTAAAATTGCAACTGACCCATTCGTAGGTACGCTGACATTTGTTCGGGTGTACTCTGGCGTGCTGGCTTCCGGTGACAGTATTGTTAACTCTGTTAAAGGTAAGAAAGATCGCGTTGGGCGGATGGTGCAGATGCACGCAAATAACCGGGAAGAGATTAAAGAGGTTCGCGCAGGCGATATCGCAGCTCTGATCGGTGTGAAAGATGTTACTACTGGAGAGACGCTGTGCAGTCCTAATGATCGAATCATTCTGGAACGCATGGAGTTTCCTGAGCCGGTAATTTCAGTAGCGGTTGAGCCTAGATCACAGGCAGACCAGGAAAAGATGGGTCTTGCACTGGGTAAGCTAGCGCAAGAAGATCCTTCCTTCCGGGTTGAGACCGACCCTGAGACCGGCCAGACAATCATCTCAGGCATGGGCGAATTACACCTGGATATTCTGGTGGATCGCATGAGGCGTGAATTTAGCGTGTCAGCGAACATCGGTAAGCCGCAGGTGGCCTATCGCGAGAAAATCCGCAAGTCTGTCGTGGCAAACCACAAGTTTATCCGTCAGTCCGGTGGTCGTGGTCAGTATGGCCATGTCGTCATTGAGTTTAGCCCTTCCGATGAGGAGGGGCTGGAGTTCATCAATGAGATCGTGGGTGGTTCTATTCCTAAGGAATATATCCCTGCGATTGAAAAGGGTGTCGCGGAGCAGATGAAGAACGGTGTAATTGCCGGTTATCCGCTTATCGGCCTGAAGGCGCGTCTGTATGACGGCTCCTTCCATGATGTTGACTCTAACGAGATGGCGTTTAAAATTGCTGCATCTCAGGCGCTTAAAAAGTATGCGCAGGAAGCAAGTCCCTGTCTGCTTGAGCCAGTGATGAAAGTAGAAGTTGTTACACCTGAAAACTACATGGGTGACGTTATGGGTGACCTTAGCCGTCGTCGTGGTTTGGTGCAGGGTATGACAGATAGTAGTTCTGGTAAAATAATTGACGCCCAGGTACCGCTGGGTGAGATGTTTGGTTATGCTACCGATCTCCGCTCTGCTACCCAAGGTCGTGCAACCTACTCTATGGAATTCCTTGATTATGGTGAAGCGTCAAAAAATGTCGCTGAAGCAGTAATCAATGCAAGATAATTTGCCCAATATATTAATGAGGTATTAATCGTGGCTAAAGAACAGTTTGAGCGTAATAAACCGCATGTTAACGTTGGTACAATCGGCCACGTTGACCACGGTAAAACAACACTGACAGCAGCACTGACACGTGTTTGTGCTGAAGTTTACGGTGGTAAGGCTGTCGCTTTTGACGGTATCGACAATGCACCAGAAGAGCGCGAGCGTGGTATCACTATCGCAACTTCTCACGTTGAGTATGATTCTTCTGAGCGTCACTACGCACACGTAGACTGCCCAGGACACGCCGATTATGTTAAGAACATGATCACCGGTGCTGCTCAGATGGACGGTGCTATTCTGGTATGTGGCGCGACTGATGGCCCTATGCCACAGACTCGTGAGCACATCCTACTGTCTCGTCAGGTTGGTGTACCGTACATCGTTGTATTCCTGAACAAAGCTGACCTGCTGGCTGAAGATTGCGGCGGCGTTGACTCTGAAGAATACGAAGAGATGATTGAGCTGGTTGAAATGGAGCTGCGTGAGCTTCTGGATATGTACGAATTCCCAGGTGACGACACTCCAATCATCGCTGGTTCTGCCCTGATGGCATTGAACGGCCAGGATGAGAACGAGCTAGGTACTACTGCTGTTAAGAAGCTGGTAGAAGCGCTGGATTCTTATATTCCTCAGCCTGAGCGTGCAATCGATCAGCCATTCCTGATGCCTATCGAGGACGTATTCTCTATCTCCGGTCGTGGTACCGTAGTAACGGGTCGTATCGAGCGTGGAATCGTTAGAACTGGCGAAGAGATCGAAATCGTTGGTGTTAAAGATACAACGACGACTACCTGTACGGGTGTTGAGATGTTCCGTAAGCTGCTTGACGAAGGTCGTGCAGGCGAGAACGTTGGTGCGCTGCTACGTGGTACTAAGCGTGATGACGTTGAGCGTGGTCAGGTACTGGCTAAGCCAGGTTCTATCACTCCTCATACGCGTTTTGAAGGTGAAGTATACGTACTGTCCAAAGATGAGGGTGGTCGTCACACTCCATTCTTCAAGGGCTACCGTCCACAGTTCTACTTCCGTACAACTGATATCACCGGTGCTTGTGAGCTTCCAGAAGGCGTTGAGATGGTAATGCCAGGCGATAACATCAAGATGGATGTTACCCTGATCAACCCAATCGCGATGGAAGAAGGTCTGCGTTTTGCGATCCGTGAAGGCGGACGTACAGTTGGTGCAGGCGTTGTGTCTAAAATCATCGAGTAATCGTTGATTTATAGCAACTTAATTGTTGCTACCTGACGGGGACGTGTGTAATATATGCGTCCCTAGTTAGCACTAGGCCAGTGGCTCAATTGGCAGAGCAGCGGTCTCCAAAACCGCAGGTTGGGGGTTCGAGTCCCTCCTGGCCTGCCAACTCTAATCGGGGTTGGCATCTAACAAAGTTATACCAAATTATCGATAACCGAGGCCCATCGTGAATTCTAAAGTGTCTTCCGAAGGATCAAAGCTAGACGGCCTGAAATGGGTTGTAGTGGTGGCGCTTGTTGCTGCTGGAGTAGTGGGTAATTCTGTTTATTCAGAAGAGTCTCTGTTGTATCGGGTAATTGCGCTGCTGGTTATTGCTGGTGTCGCTGGCTTTATTGCCTTGCAGACAGCAAAAGGGGCGGCTTTTTTTACCCTGTTTAAAGAAGCGAAGGCTGAGATACGTAAGGTTGTTTGGCCAACGCGACAGGAAACAACGCAGACTACATTGATTGTTACAGTGGTAGTGCTGATTGTTGGTTTACTTTTATGGGGTCTTGACTCGTTTTTGAGTTGGGGTGTCTCCGGCGTAATCGGATAAGAGGAAAGAGGCATGGCTATGCGATGGTATGTTGTACATGCGTACTCCGGTTACGAGAAGCGTGTGATGAATACTCTACAGGAACGGGTTGAGCTGCGTAATATGCAGGACGACTTTGGTGATATCTTAGTTCCTACTGAAGAAGTTGTAGAGATTCGCGAAGGCAAGAAGCGTAAGTCTGAGCGTAAGTTCTATCCTGGCTATGTTTTAGTCCAGATGGAAATGAATGACGAGACTTGGCACTTGGTTAAAGATACGCCGCGTGTCATGGGTTTCATTGGCGGTACTGCCAATAAGCCTGCGCCTATTACTGAAAAAGAAGCAGAAGCTATTCTGCAGCGAGTCGAGAGTGGCGTTGATCAGCCGCGTCCTAAGACTCTGTTCGAGCCAGGCGAAATGGTTCGGGTTGTAGATGGTCCGTTTGCTGACTTCAACGGTGTCGTTGAAGAAGTTAATTACGAGAAGAACAGGCTGCATGTTGCAGTGTTGATCTTCGGTCGTTCGACTCCGGTCGAATTGGAGTTTGGTCAGGTCGAAAAGGCCTGATAGCTGATATACCGGAATTGACCTCGGCTCTTAATTGAGAGCTGGGGTTTTTCCGTCTTTGAAACTGGGGAGCCGAAAGGCGCTACTACCCATCAGGAGTAACACATGGCTAAGAAGATCGAAGCTTATATTAAGCTACAGGTTGCTGCCGGTCAGGCGAATCCAAGTCCACCAGTTGGTCCAGCATTGGGTCAGCATGGTGTAAATATCATGGAGTTCTGTAAAGCGTTCAACGCTGCCACGCAGAGTCTGGAAGCTGGCATGCCAACTCCAGTTGTGATCACTGTTTATGCAGATCGCAGCTTTACCTTTATTACTAAGACGCCTCCAGCTGCAATTCTGCTGAAGAAGGCTGCTGGTCTGAAGAGTGGTTCTGGCCGTCCGAATACTGAGAAGGTAGGTACTGTTACCCGCGCTCAGCTGGAAGATATTGCTACTACTAAAATGGCTGACCTGACTGCTGCTGATATGGATGCTGCTGTTCGCACCATCGCTGGTAGTGCACGTAGCATGGGTATTATCGCTGAGGGAGTTGAGTAATGGCTAAGTTGTCTAAGCGCCAAAAGGCGATTGCTGAAAAAGTTGTAATTGGCAAGCAGTACAGCATTGAAGATGCGGTTGCGCTGCTGAACGAGATCTCTACTGTAGACTTCAAAGAGTCTATGGATGTTGCGGTTAACCTGGGTATTGACCCACGTAAATCTGATCAGAACGTTCGTGGCTCAAGTGTGCTGCCAAGTGGTACCGGTAAAGATGTTCGTGTAGCTGTTTTTGCTCAGGGTGAGAACGCTGAAAAAGCAAAAGCTGCTGGCGCAGATGTTGTTGGTTTCGAAGATCTGGCTGAGCAGATCAAGGGTGGCGATCTGAACTTTGACGTTGTTATCGCGACTCCTGATGCGATGCGCGTTGTTGGCCAGTTAGGTCAGGTTCTGGGTCCTCGTGGTCTGATGCCAAACCCTAAGGTTGGTACTGTTACACCTGACGTTGTTACTGCGGTAAACAATGCTAAGGCGGGTCAAGTACGTTTCCGTACTGACAAGAACGGTATTATCCATGCTGGTATTGGTAAAGTTGGCTTCGAAGCTGATGCTATCAAGGCAAACCTGGATGCGCTGGTTGGCGAGCTGAAGAAGCTTAAGCCTGCTTCTGCTAAAGGCGTGTTTATGAAGAAAATTACCCTGACCACCACTATGGGGCCAGGCCTGGTAATCGATCAAAGCTCTTTAACTGCTTAATCGATTGTCAGAAGAATTGAGGGTCTCTGCAGCTTACTGCAGAGGTCGTCAAAGACCGCAGGCGAGAATGGCGAAGCCGGACTCTTAATTAATCAGCCTGCGCAGACGGTGTGATCCCCTTAACAGGATCAATTTAACCACCGTACTCGGCGCTTCAGTGCTAGATGCTGAAGTCATTGGTAAACAGTCGAAAAGACTAAACCCAGGAGTAAATTGTGGCATTAGGACTCGAAGATAAAAAAGCGATTGTTGCTGAAGTCCAGGAAGCTGCTAAGAGTGCTCTCTCTGCTGTAGTTGCAGATTCTCGCGGCGTTGCCGTTGAGGATATGACTATTCTGCGTAAGCAGGCACGTGAAGCTGGCGTATGGCTTAAAGTCGTACGTAACACGCTGGCGCGTCGCGCAGTAGAAGGCTCTGATTACGAATGTATCACTGAATCATTCGTAGGTCCGACTCTGATTGCATTTTCTACCGACCACCCAGGTGCCGGTGCGCGAATTCTTAAGGATTTCGCAAAGGGAAATGACAAGCTAGAGCTGAAGACCGCTGCTTTCGAAGGAAAGGTTGTTGACGTTGCAATGCTGGCATCTCTGCCAACTTACGACGAAGCAATTGGCAAGCTGATGTACTGCATGAAAGAAGCAGCTGCAGGCAAGCTGGTTCGCACTATTGCGGCCATTCGCGATCAGAAAGAAGAACAAGAAGCAGCTTAATTTTTTTAGCGGCTTAAGAAACGAGTTAAGAGCCTCAGGCTCATATATTTAGGAATTAAATCATGTCCGTATCTAAAGATGATATCTTGAATGCAATTGCTGAAATGTCTGTAGTAGACGTTGTAGCGCTTGTTGAAGCAATGGAAGAGAAGTTTGGCGTTTCTGCTGCAGCTGTTGCTGTTGCTGGCGGTGCTGGTGATGCTGGTGCAGCTGCTGAAGAGCAGACTGAATTTGACGTTATCCTGGCTTCTATTGGCGATAAGAAAGTTAACGTAATCAAAGCTGTACGTGCAGCAACTGGTCTTGGCTTGAAAGAAGCTAAAGGCATAGTTGATGGCGCTCCTACTGCTGTTAAAGAAGGCGTTAGCAAAGATGAAGCAGCAGAGCTTAAAGCTGCTCTGGAAGAAGCTGGCGCAACTGTTGAAGTTAAGTAAACAGCGTTATGCTTTGTATCAGACTATTTAAGTAGCTGATACATATACGGCTGGTGGCAAAATGCCACCGGCCTTTTTCCGTTATTTAGTATCAGTAAATAATAACGGTTCACAAATCGAGAAATTCCTTCGGTTTGGTTGAATTTTTCAGGTGCAGATGCTGGGGAACTTAGATGGCTTACTCATATACTGAAAAGAAACGCATCCGTAAAGACTTCGGAAAGCTGCCGGAAGCGATGGATGTTCCATATCTGTTGGCAATCCAGTTGGATTCATATTTGAAATTCCTGCAACAGGATGCTGACTCTGCAGAGCGCAAAGATGTCGGACTGCATGCGGCTTTCAGTTCCGTATTTCCGATTGTTTCCTATTCCGGAAACGCTGCATTGGAATATGTAGGTTACCGTCTGGGCGAGCCTGTTTTTGACGTTAAAGAATGCCAGATGCGCGGTATTACATATGCTGCTCCGCTACGCGTAAAAGTACGCCTAGTAATCTATGATCGCGATTCGTCTAATAAGGCGATCAAAGATATTAAAGAACAAGAAGTTTACATGGGCGAAATGCCGCTGATGACCGACAACGGTACCTTCGTTGTTAACGGTACTGAGCGAGTAATCGTATCTCAGCTGCATCGTTCGCCAGGTGTATTCTTCGACCATGATAAGGGCAAAACTCACTCTTCTGGTAAGTTGCTGTATTCTGCCCGTGTCATTCCTTACCGTGGTTCATGGTTGGACTTCGAGTTTGATCCTAAAGATAGCCTGTTTGTTCGAATCGACCGTCGTCGTAAGCTGCCAGCAACTATTCTGCTGCGTGCGCTGGGCTATACCACTGAAGAGATCCTCGATACCTTCTTTGATAACACTTCGTGGAATCTGACCGCTGATAAAGTGCTGATGACACTGGTGCCATCACGACTACGTGGTGAAACTGCAACTTTTGATATTAAAGATGGCAGTGGTGATGTTGTTGTTGAATCTGGCCGCCGTATTACGCCTCGCCATATTCGTCAACTAGAGAAAGAGAAGCTACAGCAGCTGGATGTTCCTGTTGAATATCTTCTGGGTAAAGTGATTGCGAAAGATATCGTTGATCCAACTACCGGTGAAATACTTTGTGAAGGCAACAGTGAGATCACTGAAGAGTTGCTGGAGCAGATGCGTACTGCTGGCGTTACTGAGCTGGAAACGCTGTACACCAATGAGCTGGACTGTGGTCCATTCATCTCAGATACACTGCGTAATGACACCACTCGTAGTCGCTTGGAAGCATTGGTAGAGATCTACCGGATGATGCGTCCTGGTGAGCCGCCAACCAAAGAGTCTGCGGAAAACCTGTTTGAGAATCTGTTCTTCAGTGAAGAACGTTATGATCTATCAGCTGTTGGTCGGATGAAGTTCAATCGTCGTCTGGCTCGTGCTGAAGAGACTGGCTCAGGTATTCTGGATAAAGACGATATTCTGGCGGTCATGAAAACCCTGATCGATATCCGTAACGGTAAAGGTGTTGTAGATGACATCGATCACCTGGGTAACCGACGTATTCGTTCTGTTGGTGAGATGGCCGAGAACCAATTCCGTGTTGGTCTGGTGCGTGTAGAGCGTGCTGTTCGCGAACGTCTGAGCATGGCTGAATCTGATAACCTGATGCCTCAGGATCTAATCAATGCTAAGCCGGTTGCTGCTGCGGTTAAAGAGTTCTTCGGATCTTCCCAGCTGTCCCAGTTTATGGATCAGAACAATCCCTTGTCAGAAGTTACCCACAAGCGTCGTGTATCTGCGCTTGGGCCTGGTGGTCTGACTCGTGAGCGTGCTGGTTTTGAGGTTCGTGACGTACACCCGACTCACTATGGTCGTGTATGTCCTATCGAGACGCCTGAAGGACCAAACATCGGTCTGATCAACTCTCTGGCAACTTATGCCCGCACTAACGACTACGGCTTTTTGGAAAGTCCGTACCGTAAAGTAGCTGATGGTGTAGTGACTGATGAGATTGAATACCTGTCAGCGATCGAAGAGGGTCGTCATGTTATCGCCCAGGCTTCTGCCGGAATGGATGATAACAACACCCTTACCGATGGCTTGGTAGCGGTTCGTCACCAGAATGAATTTACCGTAATGCCACCGGAAAAAGTTACCTACATGGATGTATCTCCACGTCAGGTAGTATCCGTTGCTGCTGCACTGATCCCATTCCTGGAGCACGATGATGCTAACCGGGCATTGATGGGATCAAACATGCAGCGTCAGGCTGTGCCAACATTGCGTGCTGATAAGCCGCTGGTTGGTACCGGTATGGAGCGTTATGTTGCTCGTGACTCCGGGGTTTGTGTTACTGCAACCCGTGGTGGTGTTATCGAAGCTGTTGATGCGGCGCGTATCGTTGTTCGTGTTAATGATGAAGAGACTCAAGCGGGTGAAGCGGGTGTAGATATCTACAACCTGACTAAGTACACCCGTTCTAACCAGAACACTTGTATTAACCAGCGCTCTATCGTTCGCCAAGGCGAGCAGGTTCAGCGCGGTGATATTATGGCTGACGGCCCGTCCGTTGACTTAGGTGAGCTGGCGCTGGGGCAGAATATGCGTATCGCATTTATGCCTTGGAATGGTTACAACTTTGAGGATTCCATCCTGATCTCTGAGCGTGTTGTTCAGGAAGATCGTTTTACCACTATCCACATTCAGGAACTAACCTGTGTGGCGCGTGATACTAAGCTGGGTTCAGAAGAGATTACCTCGGATATTCCAAACGTGGGTGAATCTGCACTGGGCAAGCTGGATGAAGCCGGTATTGTTCACATCGGTGCTGAAGTAGGCCCGGGCGATATTCTGGTTGGTAAGGTGACACCTAAAGGTGAAACTCAGCTGACGCCAGAAGAGAAGCTGCTACGAGCTATCTTCGGTGAGAAAGCGTCCGACGTTAAGGATACTTCTTTGCGCGTGAAGACCGGTACTATCGGTAAGGTTATCGATGTACAGGTGTTTACCCGTGATGGTGTGCCTAAGGATGAGCGAGCAGTTTCGATTGAAGAATCTGAACTGAAACGCATCCGCAAGGATTTGAACGAAGAGCTGCGGATTGTTGATCAGGCTACGTTTGAACGTCTTGGTCGTGCGCTTTGTGGTCTGAAAGCTGAGGGTGGCGCAAACTTCAAGAAGGGTGAAGAGATTACTTCTGAAGCTCTGGCTGAGTTGCAGCGTTCTGAGTGGTTTAAGATCCGTGTTTCTGATGAAGCAGTTCAGGAGATGCTGGAGAAAGCTCAAGAGCAGCTGGAAGAGCGTCGCGTTGAGCTGGATGCTAAGTTTGAAGACAAGAAAAACAAGCTGCAGACCGGTGATGACCTGGCCCCTGGCGTACTGAAAATTGTTAAGGTTTACGTGGCTACTAAGCGTCGCGTACAGCCAGGTGACAAGATGGCAGGACGTCACGGTAACAAGGGTGTTATCTCGGTTATCATGCCGGTTGAAGATATGCCATACGATGAGAACGGTGAGCCGGTCGATATCGTACTGAACCCACTGGGTGTACCGTCGCGGATGAACGTAGGTCAGGTGCTGGAAACCCACATGGGTATGGCAGCTAAAGGCCTGGGCGTGAAGATCAATAAGATGCTTCAGGTTGAGCGTGATCGTCTTGAGACTGTTAAAGAGCTGCGTGAGTTCCTGGATCGTGTTTATAACAGCGAGCTGGGCGGTTACAAGTCTGGTCGTCACGAAGACATTAGCTCTTTCTCTGATGATGAAGTGCTAGAGCTGGCGAAAAACCTGAAAGGTGGTGTTCCACTGGCAACGGCTGTATTCGACGGTGCGAAAGAAGCAGAAGTTAAAGAGCTGCTACGCATGGCGGACCTAAGTGATACCGGCCAGTTCACACTGTTTGATGGTCGAAGCGGTGATCAGTTCACTCGTCCTGTAACTGTTGGTTACATGTACATGCTGAAGTTGAACCACTTGGTTGATGACAAGATGCACGCACGTTCTACCGGTTCTTACAGTCTGGTTACTCAGCAACCGCTGGGTGGTAAGGCGCAGTTCGGTGGACAGCGATTCGGTGAGATGGAGGTATGGGCACTTGAAGCATATGGTGCTGCCTACACCCTACAGGAGATGCTGACTGTTAAGTCCGATGACGTGAATGGCCGTACCAAGATGTATAAAAACATCGTGGATGGCGATCACAGAATGGAGCCGGGCATGCCAGAATCGTTCAACGTGTTGGTGAAAGAGATTCGTTCGTTGGGTATCGACATCGAGCTTGAATCCGACTAACCCTTTAACAGATAGTTTACTGCGCAGCTGATTTAACCGCTGCGCAGTCAACTCCCCCGAGGAGCTGAATGAAATGAAAGATTTACTTAATCTGTTGAAATCCCAGGGACAGAACGACGAGTTTGACTCGATTCGTATCGGTCTGGCATCACCTGAGATGATTCGATCTTGGTCTTTTGGTGAAGTTAAAAAACCAGAAACCATCAACTACCGTACTTTTAAACCGGAACGTGATGGTTTGTTCTGCGCTAAGATCTTCGGTCCTGTAAAGGATTACGAGTGTCTTTGTGGTAAGTACAAGCGTCTGAAGCACCGTGGTGTTATCTGTGAGAAGTGTGGCGTTGAAGTTGCACTGGCTAAAGTTCGTCGTGAGCGTATGGGTCACATCGAACTGGCATCTCCTGTTGCTCACATCTGGTTCCTGAAGTCACTGCCGTCCCGTATCGGTCTGATGCTGGATATGACTCTGCGTGATATTGAGCGGGTCCTGTACTTCGAATCTTTTGTTGTTATCGATCCTGGTATGACTACGCTTGAGCGTGGTCAGCTGATGAACGATGAGCAGTATTTTGAAGCGCTTGAAGAGTTTGGTGATGACTTCGATGCCCGTATGGGTGCTGAAGCTGTTCAAGAACTACTGAAGTCTATCGATCTTGTAGAAGAGATCGAAGTGATGCGTGAAGAGCTACCAGCGACTAATTCTGAAACTAAGATCAAGAAGCTGTCTAAGCGTCTGAAATTGCTGGAAGGTTTCCATACTTCAGGCAATAAGCCAGAGTGGATGATTCTACAAGTTCTGCCGGTTCTGCCGCCAGATCTGCGTCCTCTGGTACCGCTGGATGGCGGCCGTTTCGCGACCTCGGATCTAAACGATCTGTACCGTCGTGTAATCAACCGTAATAACCGTCTGAAGCGACTGCTGGACCTGAGTGCACCGGATATCATCGTACGTAACGAAAAACGTATGTTGCAAGAATCTGTCGATGCGCTGCTGGATAACGGTCGTCGTGGTCGTGCTATCACTGGCTCTAACAAGCGTCCTCTGAAATCCTTGGCAGATATGATCAAGGGTAAGCAGGGTCGTTTCCGTCAGAACCTGCTGGGTAAGCGAGTAGATTACTCTGGTCGTTCTGTCATCGTGGTTGGTCCATACCTGCGTCTGCATCAGTGTGGTCTGCCTAAGAAGATGGCACTTGAGCTATTCAAGCCATTTATCTTCTCTAAGCTTGAGCTGCGTGGTCATGCGACGACGATCAAAGCCGCTAAGAAGATGGTTGAGCGTGAAGAAGCACTGGTTTGGGATATTCTGGATGAAGTTATCCGTGAGCATCCGATCATGCTTAACCGGGCACCAACACTTCACCGTCTCGGTATCCAGGCATTTGAGCCGGTTCTGATTGAAGGTAAAGCCATTCAATTGCACCCATTGGTTTGTACAGC